>JABZHD010000129.1 GCA_015259045.1 Atopobium sp.
GATGATGTGTGTGGTCAAGGCTGACGCCTATGGTCACGGAGCAGTTCAGTGCGCTAAGGCCATGCAGTCTGTGGGTGCCGATCAGTTTGCCGTTGCAACAGTTGATGAGGGTGTGGAGCTGCGTTGTGCGGGTATTGATAACCCCATTTTGGTGCTTTCTGAGCCGCCGGTCACTTCCATTCCAGACCTCGTCCGCTTTGATATCATGCCTTCCGTCTACACGGTTGACTTTGCCCTTGCGTATGGTGAGGCTTCTGCTGCAGCTAATAAGGTTGGCCGCTATCACCTGGCCATCGATACCGGCATGACCCGCATTGGCGTCAGGCGAGAAGATCTACTTGAGGTTCGCGGTTCTATCGATTTCCACAGGGGTCTTGAATGCGCTGGCACGTTTACGCATTTTGCCACGGCCGACGTGCTCGACAACTGGGACTTTGACCTGCAGGTTAATCGCTTTATTGAAGCGGTTACGGCACTCAAAAACGCGGGCTATGAGCTGGGCTTGGTTCACGCTGATAACACCCCTGGCACGGTTCTGCACAAAGACATTCAGTTTGATATGGTCCGCGTGGGCATTGGTCTGTACGGACTTCATCCTAGCAAGCTCACTATTCCCCGCATTGACCTGCAGCCCGTTATGAGCGTGCGCGGTCGCGTGACGCGCGTGATCTATCCAGCTGTTGGCGATGGCGTTAGTTACGGTATGACGTGGCGTGTTCCTCGCAATAACATCCAGGTAGCCACTGTTCCTATTGGCTATGCCGACGGACTTGCACGTTGCCTCTCTAATCGGATGGATGTTTTGACGCGCGGAGACCGTGTCCGCCAGGTGGGCAACATCTGCATGGATCAGTTTATGATTGCTGTTGATACCGCAGGTACACACGCTAATAAGCCTGCACACGAAATTCGCCATGGTGACGTGGTTACCCTCATTGGCAAAGACGGCGACCAAGAAATCACCGCAGATGAGATGGCTGACCTTCGCGAGACCATCAATTACGAGGTAGTTTGCAACTTTGGAGCGCGCCTCGATAAGGTGTACATCTAATGGCCGCAACTCCTGCTTCTCCTAAAAACGCTTTAGGAAGAAAGCGCATGTCAAACGTTGAATATGCGAAAATCGCATATTCTAAACAAGCAGGTAAGACGCTTGACGAGATTCGTGAGCAGATAACTGATTGCAAGAAGTGTCCGCTTTGGGAAACACGCACCAACATTGTGTTTGGTGGCCCAAACCCCACGGCTCGCATCATGATTGTGGGAGAAGCTCCTGGTAAAAACGAGGATCTAAGTGGTCAACCTTTCGTAGGCACATCGGGCAAAAAGCTTGACGCACTGTTAGAAGAAGTTGGCCTTTCTCGCCAGGATGTTTTTATCTCTAACGTGGTCAAATGCCGACCACCTTCAAACAGAAATCCCAAGGTAGCCGAAGTGGAGGAGTGTTCCCCGTACCTTCGCGACCAGATTCGCGCTATTAAGCCGGACGTTATTGTCTGCCTGGGTAATTTTGCAACGCAGTTTGTCATGCACACCGATAAGGGCGTGACGGAGCTGCGCGGCAAGTTTTACCAGATAGGCGCCTTTAGCGTGCTGCCTACTATGCATCCCGCATCAACTATTTACCGTAAGGAGTGGGCGCAGTTCCTCAAAGATGACCTGCGACTTCTTGCTGATTGGCTTGAGGAACACCCTCGAGGAGGCTCTTGTGAATAACCTTTCTACCAGCGCAAACGACGCTGCAGCGAACAACCTGCCAGAAAAAACTGCTGCCGGCACGTATGTTTCTACCACCACAGAGCAGACCATTGCTCTTGGTCAGATTCTGGGCAAACTCCTGCAAGCTGGAGACGTGCTGGTGCTCACGGGAGACCTGGGCGCAGGAAAGACGCAGCTCACCAAAGGCATTGCTGCTGGTATGGGTGTCACGGACGACGTGACCAGCCCAACCTTTACCATTGAGATGGTCTACGAGGGCACAACCATGCCGCTCTACCACTTTGACCTGTATCGCTTAAACGATCCCGACCAGCTTGAAGACACTGGCCTGTACGATGCGCTTGAATCTGACGGTCCAACTATCATCGAGTGGGGAGAGCAATTTGCAGAACAAATTGGCGAGAGAACCCTTGATGTGTATGTTTCTAGATTGTCTGAGGAAGAACTGGAATCCGATGACATTGAGCCGCGTCGTGAGATTCGCTTTATCCCACAGAATGCTCGTGGAGAAGAAATCATTCAGTCGCTGTAATTGCTGTATCAAAAACGTTTATATAGCCCAGTTGTAGATATTTGAAGAATATCTACAGCAGGGTATTTTAGCAGTTTACCTGCGATTTCTTTTCATATATACTTACTAATCCGTTGAAACATGTTCAAAAAAGAAAAACAATTTTTTCTTGAAATACACGAGTTAAGGAATATGAAATGTCAAAGTATTTGCGCAACAACGTAAAGCTGCTCGCAATTGCAGGCATTATGGCAAGCGTGCTGGTTTTCTCGCCAGTGCTTTCTGCGATAGCTCTTGCTGAGGGTACTGAGGTAGCTGAGGTAAGCGCCACAACTGAGGCAGCAACTACAACTGAAGTTACTTCAACAACAGAGTCTGCTGTCACAACTGAGTCGACCGCTCCTGCTGCCTCAACAGATGATGATAGTGACGCAGAGGCAGTTGGATCTTATATGGGCGCCGATGGCATAATGCGTGAAATCCACATTTCAGTATCAACAGATGGCGGCACTTATAACGGAAAAGATTATATTCCACCAACTATTTCAGATGATTTTAAGAGTGTTTCTTTTAGCAGCAATGTTCAGCGTGAGGGATACACACTGGTAGGTTTTTCAACAGGTTATTTTTCGCAAGAGGAAGTGAACAATGCAACACCAGATATGTCGAAACCATATACTATCGATGAGAGTGGCAATGTTCATATGAATTTGGATGATATTGTTGCCTGGAGCATTACCGACAATATTGATACAAACACTATTACGAGTCTCTATCATCTAACTACCTTATGGGCACCAAATCCTGAGCCAGAGCCAGAACCAGAGCCTCAGCCAGAACCAGAGCCAGCCCGAGTTGTGCCTGCCTCTGATGCAACCCAAACTCCTGCACCAAGGCGCGAGAAGAGCGTTCTGCCTAACACAGGTGACGCAAGTTCTGTAGCAGGCGTTGTTGCAGCAGCTGGTACCACTTTTGTTGCACTTGGTTTCCGCAAGAGGATGCAGCAGTAAATAGTCGCTTCCTAGTAGAAATAAATCCTTATGCCTAAGTATTTTCACAACAGCACAAAGCTTCTTATTCTTTCTGGTGTTCTTGCAGGAGCATTGGTCTTCTCGCCAGCACTTTCTTCTCTTGCGCTAGCAG
>JABZHD010000012.1 GCA_015259045.1 Atopobium sp.
ATTGTCATGTCTATGCTCATGCGCGCAACTCCTGAGCAGGTCCGTCTTATCATGGTTGACCCAAAGCGCGTTGAGTTTACGGGTTACGCTGGTCTTCCTCACCTGTATGTTCCAGTTGTTACCGAGCCAAGGCAGGCCGCAAGTGCGCTTCAGTGGGGCGTCACCGAGATGGAGCGCCGCCTTAAAGTATTTGAGCACTACAAAGTGCGTGACATTAAGACGTACAACAGAAATGTTGATGGCGATAAGTACGCTGATATGGAGAATCCTCCAAAGCACATGCCGTACTTTGTCATTGTCATCGACGAGCTTGCTGACCTTATGATGGTTGCGGGCAAAGACGTTGAGTCTTCCATTGTCCGTATTGCTCAGCTTGGTCGTGCTGCAGGTATTCACCTGATCGTTGCAACGCAGCGTCCTTCTGCAGACGTCGTAACTGGTCTGATCCGTGCAAACATTGATAACCGTGTTGCGCTCTCAGTTGATAACTCTTTGAACTCCCGCATTATTCTTGACCAAAAGGGTGCTGAGCAGCTGCTGGGTAAGGGTGACATGCTGGTTAAACTTCGTGGTAAGAAGCCTAATCGCGCACAGGGTTGTTGGGTTTCTGACGAGGAGATTGAGGAGACCGTTAAATACATCCGCACTCAGCGTGTGGCCGAATATCACGACAACATCTTGACCGTTGCAACTCCAACACAGGCCGATGGTGTTGGCGGAGTTGGTGGTATGGCACAGGCAGATGACCCACTTATTTGGGAAGCTGCGCGCATTATTGTGGATTCTCAGCTAGGTTCTACATCTAGTTTGCAAAGAGCACTCTCTGTTGGGTATGCTCGTGCTGGTAGAATTATGGATATGCTTGAGGCAAAAGGTGTCGTTGGCCCAGCCAACGGATCAAAGCCTCGAGAAGTTCTTATCGATAAAGATGCTCTTGAAGAGCTCAAAGTTCAAGACGCTGCCTATAGGGAGGTAGAGTAAGCATGCCACGCCCTCGTTTTAGTGAGATGCTCGTAGAACGTAGACGTCAGCTCGGGCTTTCTATCACTCAAGCATCAAAGATTCTTCGCCTCAAGGAGCAGGCACTTATTGCTTTTGAGGAAGGCGATTTTAAGAATATGCCTCAGAGCGGTTATGCTCAGGGCATGCTCTCTTCGTATGCTCGCTACCTGGGACTCAATCCGCGTGAGATTGTAGACCTCTTCCAGGAGGAGAGCTACGAGTTTGAAAACGGCACCTATTCTCATGAGTTGCGTCGTCGTACGCGAGATACCCAGTCTGGTCGTGGCATTGCTGGTTATGACGTTGTAAACGAGTCTGGTAGCAGGCCAAAGGCGTACGTACAGTACCACGGTCTTCTCCCCACATCGGGTGGACCAGCTGGCGATATGGGCGCATTTGCAACTACGTCTGGTGTTCGCTCCAGACAAACCGGTGTGCCTCTGGGTGCTCAGGCATCTGAGGAGGATGCTGGCGGCTACTCGTATTCTCGCTATGCCACAGGTCATGCGTACAACGCTGGTATTGAAGAGGCTTCTCGTCAGAAGACTATGGCAAGCCGTACGCGCGGTGGCGTTCAGCGCAAGCGTGTGGGTATTGCAGGCGTTAGCATTCCAGCTTACAAAGACGATGTAACCAGAAGAACTGTTGCTCCAAGCGATTACACCGATGACCTTCGTTATGACAATGTAACTGCTCCATACGAGCGTGCATCAACCATTTCTGGTCGTCGTGGATCAAGAAATATCGCGCAGGTAGATAGGCCTAATGTTCGCCGTCGCCAGCCATCTGGCGCTGCTGCTCAACAACGTCGTGCTCCTCAAAGACCAGGCGTTATGGGAGCACTTCAGAATTACTTCTCTGACACAGGACGCACTATTGCCACTGTGTTTGCTCTTGTTGTTGTGATTATTACTGCCGTTTTGCTGTTCAGCGTTCGTTCCTGCATGACAGCTCGTACTACACCTACTACAACAAAGACAGTAAGCGTTAATAATTCAACAACAGATTCTTCAAAGAATTCCACTACCACAAATAGCAACACGGACACTTCTAAGAAGGATTCAACTGATGCTTCTAAGAGCACCACTACAACTGAGCCAAAGAAGGAAGAGACTCCTAAGCAGACTACCGTAGTGGTTACTGTTGCAGATGGTCAGACCAGTTGGGTTGAGATTACTGTTGATGGTAAGAGTGTTGAGGCTGATGCAATTACTGGTCCTTGGTCTCAGACATACACCGTCACTGATTCCATGAACGTTCTTGCAGGTACACCTGGTGCTGTTGCGGTAACTGTTAACGGTACTGCTAAGCCATTTGACGCAAATGCTTCTGGTATTGGTACCTTGACCATTCAGGGCACTAAGCCTGCTGATAGTACTGCAGCAAATGCTTCTGGAACTCAAACAAACAGCACGTCAACAAGTACTACCGGTGGAACTTCTGGCACCACTAACAACCAGAATTCCAACAGCAATTCAAGCAACTAAACGCCATAGGGCGAGAAGTTCTTCTCGCCCAGGTAATACGGAGGGGAAATGGCTAAAGAATCAAGCTTTGACGTTGTGTCTGAAGTAGACATGATGGAAGTTGATAATGCATTTCAGCAGGCAGCTCGTGAGCTAACTCAGCGCTACGATCTTAAGGATTCTGGTGCAACACTTGAGCTCTCAAAGAAAGAGGGTAAGTTCACTATTGAGGCTCCTGCAGACTTTGTAGCATCTCAGGTGAGGGATGTTCTTGGCTCCAAGCTGGTAAAGCGCGGAATTGATCTTACTGCTATTCGTTGGGGAGACCCCATTCCAGCAGCAGGTTCTACCGTGCGTCAAATTGGCTCTATTGTTTCTGGTATTGACCAGGAAACCGCCAAGAAGATTGCTAAAGATATTCGTGATATGAAAGTTAAGGCTAAGGCAACCGTTGAGGGCGATAAGCTGCGTGTTTCTAGCGCTTCTCGCGATGTTCTTCAGTCTGTGATTGCAAGCCTTAAGGAGAAAGACTATGGCCAGCCCCTCCAGTTCAACAACTATCGATAGGGGCTACAACGTCCTATACATCACGTTAGGATGCGCTAAAAATGAGGTTGATACAGATCGCATGCGTGCGCGTCTTTTGGCCTCTGGTTTTGGTGAAGTTGCAGATCCAGACTCAGCAGACGTTGCAATTATCAACACCTGCTCATTCTTGGCTTCAGCAACAGAGGAGTCCATTGAAGCTACACTTGAGATTGCTGAGGGCGCTTCTGAGGGAGTGCGCAAGCTGCCCATTATTATGTGTGGCTGCGTTCCTTCCAGGTACGGCGCAGAGCTTAACGAGCAGCTCCCTGAAGTTGCTGCGTTTGTTCCGGCAGATCAAGAAGATGGCATTGTCAGCGTTGTTGCAGACGTTCTGAATATCCCTGAGCCTACACAGTCTATTGTTGCTGCCCATGGAATGCTGCGTACTATTGATGGCGCCAGTGCATTTGTAAAGATTTCCGAGGGCTGTGATAGATTCTGTGCTTTCTGCGCCATTCCATACATTCGTGGCCACTATCACTCAAGACCTGCTGAAGAGATTCTTCAAGAGGTACATGAGCTGATGGAAGGTGGTGTTCGTGAGGTTATTCTGATTGGCCAGGACACCGGTATCTGGGGTTCAGATATGCCTGATACAGCAGATGGTCAGACACCAACGCTTGCCAAGCTTATGCAGCAGGTTGCTGAGGTAGTTCGTCCTTACAGGGGATGGATTCGCGTTTTGTATCTGCAGCCAGAAGGTATGACCGATGAGCTCATCAGCACCATTCGCGATACACCTGAGGTTTTACCTTACATTGATATTCCAATTCAACACTGCAACGAGCGCATTCTTAAGCGTATGGGTCGTTCTGGCTTTACACAGGAGCTTCGCGAGCTTTTTGATCGCCTCAGAACTGAGATTCCTGGTATGGTTCTCCGTACCACGGGAATGTGTGGCTTCCCAGGCGAGACTGATGATGAATCAGATGAGCTCTACGACTTCATTCAGGAGCAGGAGTTTGATTACACATCCGTCTTTACCTATTCACCAGAAGAGGGAACTCTTGGTGCAAAGATGTCTGATCAGGTTCCAGATGAGGTAAAGATTGAGCGCACTCAGCGCCTGCTTGACCTTGTTGAACAACTCGGTTTTGCAGCCACCGCTCGTCACGTTGGCGAGCGCTGTGAGGTCATTATTGACGGAATTGAAGAATCTGACGAGGGCACTGAGCTTATCGGCCATACGTGGTTCCAGGCTCCAGACTGTGATGGTGCTGTTCACATTGCAGAGGGAGAGGCTTCTGTTGGAGATATTGTCCTCTGTGACCTGGTAGATTCATTCTGCTATGAAATAATTGGCGAGATTGTAGACACTACAGACACACAGTCTGGCGAGAAAACCGTTTAGTTGGGGATAGGTCATGTCATCAAAGACAATTTGGACACCTGCAAATATTGTTACCTGTGCTCGAGTGGTGCTGGTACCCTTTTGGCTTCTCCTTGCACAGCTATTAGGTGTATCTCTGGCTGATTCTCTGGCAACGCCTGGTTTTAACCTCGGAGCTTTTCTTGTTTTTATCGGCTATGCTGTCATTTCTTTGACCGATAAGCTTGATGGTTACCTTGCCCGTAGTAGAAATGAAGTTACTACCTTTGGCAAGTTCTTAGATCCAATTGCCGATAAACTTGCTGTTGTTGTAGCTCTTTTTGTACTTCTAGAGTGGCATATGGTTTCTCCTTGGGTGCTCTTAGTGATTGTTGCACGAGAGTTTTTGGTATCAGGCCTTAGGATGGTTGTTGCTTCAAAGGGAGTTGTTATTGCAGCTTCTGACTTGGGTAAGTGGAAGACCGCAACAACTATGGTTGCTATCTGCGGTTTACTCTTCTTGCCAAGTATTCCTGGTGGAATGATTCAGGACGTTTTGCTCTTTATCTTCAACGCATCTATGTGGGTTGCAGTAGTTCTAACGGCCTGGTCAGGAATTGACTACTTTGTAAAGTCGTGGCAATACATTGCTGAAGTTTAACAAGATGGCGTCTCACTGAGGCGCCGCTTTTGTATCAGATAAGCTTATGTGCAGGTCAAACGGTTTTGTGCTTAATGAAAAGTTGTGATTCAAATGTTTTCATCTGAAGTTCTTTCAGAAGCTCAAAGTGTTATTTCAGATGCCCTCGCATCAGGTCTTACCGTTGCTTCCGCCGAGTCTTGTACGGGAGGACTTGTTGCAGGCGCGCTTACGGCTATCTCTGGATCATCAAGCGTATTTAAGGGCTCTGTTGTAAGCTATACCATTGAGATTAAGCAAAAGGTATTAGGCGTTTCAAAAGACATTTTTGATGAACCGTCTCTTGGCGCTGTTTCTGAGCTCTGCGCAGCTCAAATGGCTTCGGGCGTTAGAGACGTTATTGGATCAGATATTGCAGTTTCCGTTACAGGAATAGCAGGACCAACAGGAGAAGAACCTGGTAAACCAGTTGGAACAGTTTGGTTTGGCATTAACAGCAAAAACTTTACCAATACGGTCTGCAAACATTTTTCTGGTAATAGAGAACAGGTGCGAGAAGCTGCTGTTTTGCAGGCTTTACAATTAATTCATGAAGCAATTGTGAAGGCTTAAAATCCGATTTTAATAGGGAGGCTCAAAGCTAGTTTGTTTTGAGCCTCTTAATTTCTGCGACTATGCAGGACTTATACAGTCAAATCTGTAATTAAGAAGAAATTAACTGCTCAAGAGCGGAAAAATAGAGGTAAGAATTCAGACAAATTCCCTCTATAGAGTATATGTTTGACGTTGACATAGAACGTCTGTTCTTATATTATCGTGGTATCAGAAAGAGCAAGGAGTATTCATGGCTAAAAAGGCAGTTTCAAAAGAGATTAAAGCTCGTACTACTGGTGATGAGAGGGATGAGGTTATCTCTTCAACCACTGCAGAGATCGAGAAGAAATTTGGTGCAGGCGCCATTATGCGTTTAGGTGAGGGTGGTCCTGCCTTTGATATTCAGGCCATTCCAACTGGCTCACTTGCTCTTGATGCAGCATTGGGTATTGGCGGCGTTCCTCGCGGCCGTATCGTAGAGATTTATGGCCCAGAGTCCTCTGGTAAGACAACTCTTTCTCTAGAAATTCTTGCAGAAGCTCAGGCTCTCGGTGGTGTCGTTGCCTTTATTGACGCAGAACACGCACTAGACCCAGGTTATGCAGCTCGTATTGGCGTTGATATTGATGATGTTTTAATTTCTCAGCCAGATACTGGTGAGCAGGCTCTTGAGATTTGTGACATGCTTGTTCGCTCAGGCGCTATTGATGTTGTAGTTGTAGACTCTGTTGCTGCTCTTGTTCCTCGTGCAGAGATTGAGGGAGAGATTGGCGATTCTAGCGTTGGTCTTCAGGCTCGTCTCATGAGTCAAGCTCTCCGTAAGTTAGCTGGCTCTCTTTCAAAGTCTAATACGCTCTGTATTTTCATTAACCAACTTAGAGAGAAGATTGGCGTAATGTTTGGAAGCCCAGAGACCACTTCCGGTGGTAGGGCTCTGAAGTTCTTCTCCACTGTCCGTATGGATATTCGCCGTGTTGACAGCATTAAGGTAAATGGAGAAAACGTTGGTAACCGTGTTCGCGTCAAGGTTGTAAAGAACAAGGTTGCTCCACCTTTTAAGGTTGCTGAGTTTGACATTATGTATGGTCAAGGCATCTCCAAAGAAGGTTCCATTCTTGATATGGCTGTTGACTTTGAGATTGTTAACAAGTCTGGCGCTTGGTTCACTTATGAGGGCGAGCGTCTTGGTCAGGGTAGAGAAGCAGCTAAATCTTTCCTTACGGCCAATCCAGACCTTATGGAAGAGATTGATCACAAAGTACGAGTTGCTTGTGGTCTTGTATTTGATGAGGATTCCGAAGTTGGTACTCCAGTTGCATCGGAAGATTCTGCTGAATAATGTCAGAAATTTCTTGGACGATTGAGCTTCCAAAAAAGAAACAGGCAGTTCTAGGTCAGGCAAAGCCTAAGGCAAAGATATTTTTAGAAACTGAAGTTGGAGGGACGGAGGAATTCTTTGTCCCTCCAACAGTAGCTCGTGCTCTTCAGAACAAAGAGAAAGATGGTGTTTTTACGCCTTCTTCTCGTAATGAGTTTTTATATGAGCTAAAAGAGATTTCAGCGCAGTGCATTAAAGCTCGTATTGAGGCTTTGATTGTAAAAAGGGACTACTCTACAGCTGAGCTTCAAAAAAAGCTCATGCTTGATGGCTATCAGAAGAATGTAAGAGACCCTGCAGTGCAGAGGGCTGTTGAAGTTGGTTTGATTAATGACAGTCGTTTTGCAGACGTCTATATACGTTCTAAAATATCGCAAGGCTGGGGTCCTCTTAAAATTAAGACTGAAATTTCTAAAAAAGGGATTGAAGTTGAGACGCTCCCTGGATGGCCTGACGCTTATTTTTCTGATGTGGATGAATTTGAAGTTGCGTATTCTTTGGCCCAGAGAAAACACCTGTCGGGAAAAAATGATTATGAGAAACTTGTCAGGTTTCTTGCCACAAAGGGGTATTCATTTTCTATAGCATCATCTGTTGCTAAAAAGATCTTGGATGAAAACGCCACATCTGAATGAATATATTTGCTTAGCTTATAAGTCTGTTGTATTGATGTACTTTACTTTTCCTACCTGCTATTTATTGACAAAAGTTACAATGCTCTATACGATAAATATGCCATGAATAGGCTCATTTCCGCTGGGCAACCAGCGTCACGTATACAGTAGGTATCTCATACATTTGATCTATCTCTGAATGTGGCATGACCAGCCAATGAACCCTGCTCATGGCGGGTTCTTTAGATACTGTTGTGTCTAAAGTCTCCTGAACACTTTTGTAATCGCCATTTGAGGAGTAGGTATGGAATTAGCAGCAGTGGGCATTATTTGCCTTCTTGTGGGAGTGGGCCTTGCATACGGCGTACTCTCTAACATTAGTAATTCAAAGATTAAAACTGCAGAACAGCAGTTAAAAGATGCTCAGACTAATGCAGATCGTATTGCTTCTGAAGCAGCTCGCCAGGCAGAAACAGTTAAAAAAGAAGCTGTTCTCGAGGCTAAAGAAGAAGTTCTGCAGCTTAAGCAGGCAGCAGAGGCAGATGAGAAAAAACGTAAAAGTGAGCTCCGCAGCATGGAGAATCGTATTCTTCAGCGTGAAGAGTCCCTTGATCACCGTACTGATGCACTAGAGAAACGCGAACATCAGCTCTCCAGCCTTCAGGGCCAGCTTGATCGTCGTAAGAACGATTTGGATTCTCTTGTTTCTCAGCAGTCTCAAGAGCTTGAGCGCATTGCAGCTCTTACAAAAGATGAGGCTCATGATGAGCTTCTATCTCGTGTTCGTTCTGAAAGTGTTCGCGATGAGGCTATGATTCTTCGTGAGTCTGAGCAGCGCGTTCGTGCACAAGCAGATAAAACTGCACGTGAGATTATTTCTACCGCTATTCAGCGTGTCGCTGCAGATCAGGCTTCTGAGATTACAGTAACTTCTGTCCATATCCCATCTGATGATTTAAAGGGTAGAATCATTGGACGTGAGGGTAGAAACATTCGTACCTTCGAGCAGGTGTCTGGTGTTTCTCTTGTTATTGATGACACTCCAGAGACTGTAGTTCTTTCAAGTTTTGATCCAGTCCGCCGTGAGACCGCTCGTGTTGCACTTGAGAACCTCATTGCAGACGGTCGTATTCATCCAGCACGTATTGAAGAGCTCTACAAGAAGGCTGAGGCTCTTGTTAACGAGCGTGTTCTTGAGGCTGGCGAACAGGCTGCATTTGATTGTGGTATTCACGATCTTCATCCAGAGATCGTAAAGACTCTTGGTAAGCTTCGCTACCGTACTTCTTACGGTCAGAACGTTCTTGCTCACTCTGTTCAGGTTGCAGTACTTTGCGGCATTATGGCTGAAGAGCTTGGCCTTGAGCCTGCTCCAGCTAAGCGCGCTGGTCTGCTTCATGACCTTGGTAAGGCAATTGACCACGAGGTTGAGGGTCCACACGCTGTAATTGGTGCAGATCTTGCTCGTCGTCATGGTGAGCGCCCAGAGATTGTTCACGCCATTGAGGCCCACCATGCAGACATTGAGCCAAATACTGTTCTTGACATGCTTGTTATGGCTGCAGACGCTATTTCTGCTGCACGTCCTGGTGCTCGTCGTGAGTCTGCTGAGAACTACATCAAGCGCCTTGAGAAGCTTGAGGCTATCTCCAACGCACACGAGGGCGTTGAGCGTACGTATGCGATGCAGGCTGGCCGTGAGCTTCACGTAATGGTTGAGCCTCAGATGATTAGCGATTCCGAGGCAACTGTTCTTGCTCACGATATTGCTAAGCAAATTGAGGACGAGATGGAATACCCAGGACAGGTTCGCGTTGTTGTTATTCGCGAGTCTCGTGCTGTAGACGTTGCTAAGTAATTTATGGCAGCCACCTCTACTGACTTAACAGGTTTTGTCGCCTCCATGGGAGGTGAGCGCGCACTCCGTGTCGAGGAATCCCTCGGCGCGGGGTACGTTCGTTTACGCGTTGCAGAAGCAGAGCGTAGACAGGCAAAGCATGATATTCGTTCGGTAGAAGATATTGTTATCGAGCTCTTGCGTAATTCTCGCGATGCTGGTGCTCGTCACATTTATGTTGCAACGTCAAAAGAAGGTGCGCTCAGAACTATCACCATGCTTGATGATGGTCAGGGCATTCCAAAAGACATGCAGGAGAAAATCTTTGAAGCTCGTGTAACTTCAAAGCTTGAGAGCATGCATATGGACCGTTGGGGAATTCATGGCCGAGGCATGGCTCTCTATTCAATCAAAGAAAACTGTGAATCGGCCCAGGTTGTGGCTTCGGCTTCGGGACTTGGTTCTGTTATTCAGATTGTGGTAGACACTACTAAAATTTCCGAGCGAGTAGATCAGTCTACTTGGCCAACTTGTGGTTTGAATGAGGACGGACTCAAAACAACCGTTAAAGGTCCTCATAACATTATTCGTACCTGCTGTGACTTTGCGCTTGAGGTTAAAGGCTCGTGTGAGGTAATGCTGGGCTCTGCTGCAGAGATTGCAGCTACTGCTCGTCGCAGAATTGCACAGACGCTTGATATCGCTGACCTGCTATTTGTTGAAGGCTTTGAAAACGTGCCTATTCTCGAGCGCTTCAGGGCCGCAGCGGATGCAACAGAGCTTTCTGAGGTTTGTAAGTCTCTTGGTCTTTCTATGTCAGATAGAACTGCTCACAGAATTATTGCTGAGCAGATTAAGCCTTTGCGTAGTGTGTATGCACAGGTCAGCCACACTGTTGAACCTGAAGGGGTTTCTCGCGAAATTGATCTGATGAAAGACCACCGAGGCCTCAAGATGAGTAAAGCTGATATCAGCAGCTTTTCTCGAAAAATGGAGCAGAGTTTTGCTGAGTTGTCCGAGAAATACTACGTTTCTTTGACGTCTGAGCCTCGTGTTCGTGTAAGTAAAAACAAAATTGTTGTGACTTTTGATATTGAGTCGCAAGAGTAGAACAATCGCACAATAATTGGAGCACTCATGGGTTTGCTTAAAGTTTCAAGTAAGTCTTCACCAGCTTCTGTAGCAGGAGCTATTGCGGGACTGGTTAAAGATAACGAGCCTGTTATGCTCCAGTGCATTGGCGCGGGTGCTGTCAACCAGGGCATCAAGGCTGTTGCCATTGCCCGCGGATTCTTGATTCCGTGTGGATTGGACATTACCTGCGCTCCAACGTTTTCTGATATTGAAATTGCAGGGGAGAGTAGAACTGCAATAAAAATTGCCATTTATGTCCACACATTGTCTGCTCCTGATGCGCAGACATCAGCTGTTAGTCCCACTGAGTATGACGAGGTACTTTAAGCATGATTGAAAATTCCGAGCTCGTAGGAAAAACATATCACATCAAAACTTTTGGCTGCCAGATGAATCTGCATGATACAGAGCGTGTCTCTGGTCTGCTTGAGGCTTGTGGCTGTAATGAGGTTCCAGATACCGATGACGCAGATATTGTCATCTTTATGACCTGTAGCGTCCGTGAGAACGCTGATCAGCGCCTCTACGGTCAGGCTTCTGCCATGGTCAGCGCTCCAACGCCTCCATCAGGCAAGCGTATTGTTGCTATTGGCGGCTGCATTGCACAGCGTGATGGCGAGAAGCTCCGTGAAAAGGTTCCAGCCGTTGACGTTGTGTTTGGCACCAGCGCTCTTGCAAGCCTGCCTGCACTTCTCACCAGTGCATTTAGGGGCGAGAATGACCGTGTCGCTGTAGACACCTCTGAGGAAGGTAAGGGCTTCTCTACAGACCTGCCAAGTAATCGTGCTCAGCAATATCATGCTTGGGTGCCTATCATGACCGGTTGCAACAATTTCTGCCCGTACTGTATTGTTCCTTACGTTCGTGGCCGCGAGCGCAGTCGTACCTTTGAGGCTGTTATTGGTGAGTGCGAGCGCCTTGTCGCAGATGGTGTTCGTGAGATTACTCTGCTTGGTCAAAACGTTAACTCGTATGGCCGCGACCTTTACGGTAAGCCTCGTTTTGCAGAGCTTTTGCGTGCGGTTGGTCAGACAGGCGTAGAGCGTATTCGTTTTACCTCGTCAAATCCAAAAGATCTTACTGATGAGACTATTGCAGCTATGAAAGAAACCCCAGCTGTCATGCCTCACCTTCATCTTGCGGTTCAAAGCGGATCCACACGCGTTCTCAAGAAGATGAACCGCAGTTATACACGAGAAGAGTACTTAGACGTGGTTTCTCGCCTTCGTGCAGCTATTCCAGGTCTGGCGCTTTCAACTGACATTATTGTGGGCTTCCCAGGAGAGACCGAGGAAGACTTTGAAGATACGCTTTCTTTGGTTAAAGAAGCTGGGTACTCTTCCGCATATACCTTCATTTACTCTAAGCGTCCAGGAACTCCTGCGGCAAAATACGAAGACAACACGCCTCACGAGGTCATCCAGGAGCGCTTTGATAGGCTTGCAGAGCTTGTGGCCCAGCAGGCGCATGACGCTAACCAAATAGATTTGAATACTACGCAGGCAGTTCTTGTTGAGGGAACTTCCAAGCGTGATGACACCGTCATGGTGGGACATAGCGAGAAGAACCAAACAGTTCACTTCAATCTGCCAGAAGGTTACACGCCAGAAGATCTTATCGGCAAAATTGTTGATGTTCATATTGATGAGGCTCGTACCTGGTATTTGCGCGGAACCATGGAGTCTGATCCACGATGAGCTCCCATGGCTCGGTTATCTGCATTGTAGGCCCCACTGCTTCGGGCAAAAGCTCCTTGTCTGAGCTGGTAGCCAAGAAGCTTGAGACCTCTGTCATTTCTGTTGACGCAATGCAGGTTTATCGTGGCATGGATATTGGTACTGCTAAAACTCCTGCTGAGGAGCGAGAAGTTCCTCTTCTCATGGTAGATTGTGCCAACATTTCAGAAGAATATTCTGTCCAGATGTTTCAAGTGGCAGCCCGTGAAGAAGCTCATAAGCTTATTAATGCTGGTAAAACACCTGTATTCTGCGGCGGAACCGGTCTTTATCTTGATTCGATTATCGACCAGATGGAGTTTCCCTCAGGGTCAATCGAGTCTCCTGTACGTACTCGTTATGAAAAGCTTGCAGAAGAGCTTGGTGCTGAGGGCTTGCACGAACTTCTCGCCACAAAAGATGCAGCAAGTGCAGAGCTTATCCATCCAAATAACGTACGACGCGTTGTAAGGGCTTTAGAGCTCTTGGAAGAGGGCAAGTCGTATGCTACTCATCATGAGGGTTTAAAGGCTCATACACCGTACTTTGACGCCCAGATATGGGGTCTTACGATGGACCGTCAGCGTCTTTATGAGCGAATAAACCTCCGAGTTGACCTTATGTTTGATCAAGGGCTTGTTGAAGAGGTTCAAGCGCTTATTGAGTCAGGCCTCTCTGAAAATTGCACGGCTGGGCAGGCAATTGGCTACAAAGAGTTCTTTGCGTATTTTGCTGGTGAACAGTCGCTTGAACAAACGCGTGAGCTTATTAAGCAGCACACCAGGCAGTATGCTAAGCGTCAGATTTCTTGGCTTAAACGAGATGGCCGAGTCAGGTGGCTTGATATGGACCAGCTTTCGCCTGAGGAAGCCCTCGAGCTAATTCTTTCTCAGCATTCTGACGTACAATGCCAGTAGGACATATCAAAAACTAACGTATTTACCTTGTCTTAGATGGGGAGTTTATGGGTCGTTTTGTTCCATTTTCTACCGCTCCTAAAGTTGAACGAGCAATTCTTGTAGGCGTTGATTGCGGTAAAAGCGATTGGTCGCTTGAAGAATCAATGGACGAGCTTGAGCGCCTCACACAAACCGATGGCGCTGAAGTCTTCATGCGTTTAACGCAGAAACTTGACTCACCCATTCCAAAAACGTTTATTGGCAAAGGTAAGACGGAAGAGCTTGTTTCTCTGGTAAGAAATACCAACACTGACGTGGTCATCTTTGATGATGAGCTCACGCCGTCTCAGCAATCTAATCTGGAAAAATTGCTTGGCGAGCCTGTTAAAGTTATCGACCGCACAGCGCTTATTCTTGATATTTTTGGTATTCATGCACGTACCAAAGAGGGACGCCTTCAGGTGCAGCTCGCACAGCTTCAGTACGTACTTCCAAGGCTTCGCGGCATGTGGAGTCACCTGGTGGGCGAGCAAACCCGCGGTGGTATTGGTAGCCGTTTTGGCCAGGGAGAGAGCCAGCTTGAGGTTGACCGTCGCCTTATTAGAAAGCGTATTTCAACCCTTAAAAATGAGCTCAAGCAGCTAGGTCAACGGCGAGAAGTTCAGTCTAAGTCCAGATGGAATTCTGGAACGTTTAGCGTCTCTCTGGTTGGCTATACCAACGCCGGTAAATCAACGCTTCTGAATCAGTTAACTGGAGCAGATGTATACGCAAAAGACGAGCTCTTTGCAACGCTTGATCCAACTACCAGAGCACTTTCTCTTGATGAAGGAAGAAAGATTGTTCTTACCGATACTGTTGGATTTATTCAAAAGCTTCCAACTAATCTGATTGAGTCGTTTAAATCTACACTGGTTGAAGCTAAAGAAGCTGATCTTCTGCTACTGGTAGCCGATGCAACTGACAAGAATCTATCTAAAGAAATTGCAGTTGTTCGTAGTATTTTAAAAGATATTGAGGCCGATAAAAGCGATCAAATTCTTGTCCTTAACAAGGTTGATTTACTTTCTGAGCAAGAACTTCAAATGCTAAAAGCGCTCTACCCAGACGCTGTATTTATTTCTGCACAGGAAGGCACGGGCATTAACGGTCTTCTCCACAAGATTCAAGAAATAGCTAGCGCTGGCGACAAAGTGATTAGTGCACTTATCCCGTTCAATAAAGGTGCTCTTGTTAAGTCTGTTCACGAGAGATGCCAGCTTTTGCACGAGCAATACGTTGCTGAAGGCCTTTTACTTTCAGTTAAGGCCGACACCTATATGCAGGCACTTTTAGAGCCTTATGTGGTGTCAGAGGACGATATTCTGACTGACGAATAAGGCAATGAGCAGCAAAATTGGTTGGTGCAAAATATAAACGATAAGTGAATGTTTTCCCATCTCTGTTATAAGGGGAAGGGAAAATGTTTTCATCCAGTTAGGATAGCCTTCTGCCTTGAACTGTCTATTAAATGCTGCTCCACTTAGATACAAGAACAAATAGGGGAGCAATGGATAGTAATCTCCAGATGAAAAAGATGGAGAAGGAAATCCCGCCCAGGCTAAATACGGTGTTTGATACAACTCTTTTGGTAACGAGAAAATCGCGTTACCTACACCGATGTGACCAGCAGAAATTGGAATACAGATAACAAATAACAAAAGAAAAAGAATTGCCGCTGCATACCCTTTGGGCGGAATAGCGAAACGTGAAATAAGAGCTTCTACCAAGGTGCATGAAGCCATGCAGAAGAAAATTCCAAAGTTAATTGGAGTGTCAATATTCGCAAAGGTAGTAGCTGCGAATATTGCAAGAGCAACAAGACCGTATACCCCTGCTCGCTTAAAGGAATTTTTTGAAAAAGCGCACATGCAGCCAGCAATAAAAATAAAGGGATATGAAATTGAAGGCACCCAAATTTGCATGACTAAAGGAGTAAACCACGTAAGCTTAATATGAGAGATAAAAAACAAATCATAGGTAAAGTGAAACAGTATCATTGATACCACTGAGATTCCTCGAATAGTATCAAAGAAAGTTACTCTACCTTTGGATTGTTCTAATTCCACACCCATAGTATGACTATGAAACTGATCTAATA
>JABZHD010000130.1 GCA_015259045.1 Atopobium sp.
GATCTGCCTCAGCCAGCTTTGCATAAGCCTGGCGAGCCTGACTCAGAGTATCCTCAAACCAAGTGATAAAAGTGCTGGTGTCTGCCCACTTACGAGGGAACTCCGTAGCAATATCTACGGGAACAATAAGCATGCGAACGCCTGCCGCTGCTGCTCGTGCAAGAGACTCTGCAGCGCTGTGCTCGTGGAGGCTGCCCAAATGGCCATGGGTATCGGCAACAGGCGCCAAAACACGCGGCGCTGGGCGAGGCGTACCGTAAATATCATGGAATAGCTGACCGTCAGAAAACGAAAGTGCTTCCACTTCTTCTGCTGGTAGATGATGCTTTTTCTTACTCACTCAAAGGCTCCAAAGCAGCTGCAAGACAAATAAAGTCTTGGCTGGTCAAAACTTCTGCGCGCACCGTAGGCGCAATTCCTGTGGCGAGAAACGCCTGGTCCAGCTTGTCTTTATCAAAACCAGAAGCACTCATTGAATTACGAATGGTCTTTCTGCGCTGAGCAAAGGCAGCGTCAATAACCCTCATGGTATGCAAGAGCTCTTCTTCAGAAAGAAGCTTGGAGGTCACCGGGTTTCTCGCGATGGTGCGATCAAGGCGGACCACAGCAGAGTTGACGCGTGGTGGAGGCATAAAGTTGCCAGGACCCACCTCAAACCTGCCAGTAACCTGCGCAAACAAAGACAGCTTTGCCGTATAGGCACCATATGCCTTGGTGGAAGGCTTGGCAGCAATTCTGTCGGCAACCTCAGCTTGCACCATAACTACCGCGCGCTCAAGCGACGGAAGCTCTTGGAAGAACTTGAGGATCAACGTAGCTGCCACCTGATACGGCAAGTTGGATACAAACTTTGTTGGCATCGGGGCGCTCGACGGGGTGCTCAACGCTGTGCTCTGAGCAATGGCCGGAAGTGTACTGTAAGCTTCAGAGAGCTTCTGCGGCGTGATTGCCAGCGCATCGCCCATGACCAGCGCAAATGAGTCTGGATGAGGCTCCTTGCAGGTTACTGCTAAGACTTGCTCAAGCTCAGAGTCTGCTTCAAGCGAGCACACTGCACGGGCGTTGTCGAGCAAGGCCACCGTAAGGGTACCCAAACCGGGTCCAACCTCAACAATCACATCGGTAGGCTGAACCTCTGCAAGCTGGACGATCTTCTCGATAATATGGTCTTGTACTAGGAAGTTTTGACCCAGCCTGTATTTAGTGGCAAGGCCAAAGCGTTCCAGCGTTTCTTTAGTGGCGCGCTGATTAGCAAGCCACGATGTCTGATGCGATGCGTGCTCCGACACGATTACTTGCTTGCAAGACGTGGGAATAGAGCGTCTCCCTTAGAGACAGCCAGGCCACCCTGAAGCTTGCCCCATACGCACTCGCTGCGGGTATCGGTAGAGTTAATCTCTGCCTCGTCAAGGCTCATACGACGAAGAACCTCTGCGGATGTGGTAGGCATGAATGGCATAAAGAGATGTGCACAAATGCGGATAGACTCAAGCAGCGTATAGATAATCTCTGCAAGCTCTGATGCGCGCTCTGGATCTTTTGCCACCGTCCAAGGGGCAGCGTCCTCAATGTAGTGGTTAGCCGCGTGGACAAGCTCCATGATGATGTTCTTAGCGCCTACGTAGTCCATCTTCTCCATGCACGCGGCGTAGCGGTCATAGATACCCTCAGCCAGCTTGCGCAGAGGATGGTCTGCAGCAACAGAAGATCCATCAAAGGTTGGAGTGACGCCCTCAAAGTACTTATCGCTCATATTAAGGGCGCGAGAAACCAAGTTACCCCAGCTATTTGCTAGGTCAGCGTTATAGACCTGCTCCATGCGCTCAAAGGAAATGCCGGAGTCCTCACCAGGGGTGACGTCGGTCATGAAGTAGTAGCGGTAGCCCTCAACACCCAGCAGGTCCAAAACGTCCTTAGGTGCAATGGCGTTTCCGCGAGACTTACTCATCTTCTCAACAACGCCGGTCTCAGAGTTACGGACGTTAAGGAAGCCGTGAGCAAAAATGTGCTCAGGCACAGCCTCACCAAGAGCCATAAGCATTGCAGGCCAAATGACGCAGTGGAAGCGGATGATGTCCTTACCAACAACGTGCATCTGAGCTGGCCAGAAGCGCTTTCTCATAGCAGCAGCCTCTGTGCTATCATCGCCATAGCCAACAGCGGTGTAGTAGTTGAGAAGAGCGTCAAACCAGACGTAGGTTACGTGAGACTCATCAAAAGGAACAGGAACACCCCAGTCAAAACTGGTACGGGATACAGAAATATCCTGAAGACCAGACTCAACAAAGCTGCGAACCTCGTTGGCGCGGAAATCTGGCTCAATGAAATCTGGGTGCTTAGCATAGAGCTCAAGCAGTTTATCCTGGAATGCAGAGAGCTTGAAGAACCAAGACTCTTCAGAGACACGCTCAAGCTCACGATGGCAATCTGGGCAGAGGTGTGCGCCCTTGCAACCAGCCTCTTCGTCTGCCTTCTCTACCTGAGTCTCGGTGAAGAAGGTCTCCTCATGGATGCAATACCAACCATCGTAAGATCCCTTGTAGATGAAGCCTGCCTCACGCATGCGCTCCCACAGATACTGGACAGCTTTTACGTGGCGCTCATCGGTAGTACGGATGAAGTCGTCATATGAGATATTCAGCTCTTCATAGAGTCCCTTGAAGAAAGGAACCTGGGAATCACACCATGCCTGTGGAGACAAACCGTGATCAGCTGCAGCAAGAGCGACCTTCTCGCCATGCTCGTCCATACCGGTGAGGAAAAATACATCGTAACCAGCAGCACGTCTAAAGCGAGCCTGGATATCGCAAAGCAGGGTGCAATACGCAGTTCCCAGGTGTGGCTTTGCGTTGACGTAATAAATTGGGGTGGTAATAAAGTATGACGGCTTGGCCTCGGGCATAATGACTCCCTTTGTATAAGTTGCAATAACTTATCCAGTATAGAGCAAATGCTGGGCGTTCTTTGTGTTGGTATGGTGATTATGCCTCGTGAGCAAGAATTGCCTGGTATGCCTCATCACGCGCAATACCAAACTTCTGAGCAAGCTCTTTGGCCAATGCTGATTTTCTGGTACCAGCAGCAAGACCAGCCTCTATTGCATTTTCAAGCGAGAGCTGAGACTCGCCCACTGCCTGCAATGATACAGAGGCAAGCTCTTCTTCTGTGGGAGCTGCGATAACCAAAACACACTCGCCTTTGAGGTTTTCTTTTGCTGCAAGAGTCTCAACAAGGCAAGGAGCCACATCGCGCACCACTTCTTCGTGCAGCTTGGTGAGCTCCCTAACAAGAGCCACCTGCCTGGTAGGAAATACCTCGGCTATGGCCTCAACGGTTGCAAGC
>JABZHD010000131.1 GCA_015259045.1 Atopobium sp.
CTGCAGAACAGCTACTTGACGATGTCTTTGAACTCCTTAACATCTATAACCAGCGGTTTAGCGCAAACGACGCCAATTCCGAGCTTATGCAGGTCAATCATGCAGCGGGCAAACATTCTGTTCCCGTTGATCCCGAGTTGTTTGAGCTCATTCAGATTGGCAAAGAACAAAGCCTTATACCTGCAAGTCATTTAAACATTGCACTTGGTCCCTTGATACAAACCTGGCGAATCGGCTTTGCTGACGCGCGCATTCCAAATAACGCCGAGGTCACGCACGCGCTGTCGCTTACTGATCCACAACTCATTGAATTGGATCCTCTGAGCTGCACCGTGGTTCTCGCCAAAGAGGGCATGAAGCTGGACCTGGGGTGCCTGGCAAAAGGCTATATTGCCGACAAAATTGCAGATTATCTGAAAAGTCAGCACGTCACTTCCGCCCTCATCAACCTTGGCGGTAACATTAAGACAATTGGCGACAATGTGCTCGCGGACAGGCCGTGGCAGATTGGCATCCAGGATCCGCGACAACCACGAGGCACCAACCTTGCTGTGCTGCCTATTTGCAACCAGTCCGTGGTGACCTCCGGTACCTACGAAAGGAAACTGCAGGTAAACGAGCACACCTATCACCACATTCTTGACCGAAGCACGGGCTATCCAGTTGACACGCAACTTGCGAGCATCACGATTATCTCGGACAACTCGCTTGATGGAGAAATTTGGACCACGCGCCTTTATGGCGAGAAACCCCGTCAGCTCCTTGCCCGTGTGGAACAAGAAAAAGGCATCGAGGTGCTCATAGTAACCACTGATAATCGCGTATATTATTCGTCGGGAATCTCGCCTGAGTTCCTTGCGTAATTCAGAAAGGAAGTTTGATGCTTAACTTTGTTGGCCTTATTGGCACCAATTCAAAAGAGTCAAATAACCGAAGACTCCTGCAGTTTATGCAGAAGCACTTTGCCGACAAGGCCTCCATTGAGCTGGTGGAGATTGACAACATTCCCCTGTTCAACAAGCCTGCAAAGATGAAGGTCCCCGAGGTTGTCTCAGAGCTCGCAAAGAAAATTGAGGCCGCCGACGGCGTCATCATCGCAACACCAGAGTACGACCACTCCATTCCAGCGGTCCTGCAAAACGCGCTTGCTTGGCTGTCCTACGGCATCTTCCCTATGGTCAACAAGCCAGTCATGATTGTCGGCGCATCCCTGGGCACACTTGGATCTTCTCGCGCACAGCTTCAACTCCGTCAAATTCTGGACGCTCCCGAGCTCAAGGCCGCAATCATGCCAGGTTCCGAGTTCCTTCTTGGCCGAGCTCCGCAGGCATTTGACGAGAAGGGCAGCTTGAAGGACAAAGCTACCGTCAAAAAGCTTGACCTGCTCTTTGACGATTTCCGTCTGTTTGTGAAACTCAACGAAAAAATGGCCGCATCGCGCGAACTTCTCCGCAAAGAGGCCGAGAACTTTGACTGGGAAAACCTGTAGGTCTGGAAGGAACTACCATTATGAAATTTGTCGGAATCGTCGGTTCAAATGCGGAGATTTCCTATAACCGAAAGCTTCTGCACTTCATCAAAAAACACTTTGCCAAGCAGTTTGAGCTTGAGATCCTTGAGATTGATAACATTCCTCTGTTCAACCAGGACCTCAAGTGGGACGAGAACTTCCAGCTCCGCCTGCTGTACAACAAGATTACCCGCGCTGACGGCGTCATTATTTCTACGCCCGAGCACAACCACACCATCTCACCTGCGCTGAAGAGCGTTATCGAGTGGCTCTCCTACGACGTACATCCGTTTGAGAACAAGCCTGTCATGATTGTCGGCGCTTCTTACTACGACCAGGGCACTTCTCGCGCGCAGGTTCATCTGCGCAAAATTTTGGACGCTCCAGGCGTTAATGCATACGTTTTGCCTGGTAACGAGTTCCTTCTTGGAAAAGCTAAGCAGGCCTTTGACGAGGACGGCAACATTATCGACGAGCGCACCGTCAGCTTCCTGGGCCTTTGCCTGGATAACTTTGTCAAATACGTAGAGGTGGTCTCCAAGTTGAAGAAGCCAAAGCCAATCGCGCCAGAGGATCTGGACGTAACCAACTCAATTTCCACCACTATCCAGGGCATTGATCCCGACGATCCTGATTGGGTCGAGAAGGCCGCCGAGCTTGTGGGTGCGGTCTCGGGCGACACATACGTTAAGCTTGACCACGGCATTTTGACGGTCAACCAGATTGACATGTTCCTGAAGGCAATGCCATTTGAGCTGACTTACGCAGACGATAACAATCAGTTCCTCTACTACAACAACGCTCATGACAACCCAGACACCATGCTGGCAAAACGCGTTCCTGAGCAGTCGGGCAACCGTCTTTCCACAGTTCACAGCTCTCTTCCCGAGGGTCGTATGAAAAACGTTGAGTTTGTCATTGGAGTGCTTCGTAACGGTGATAAAGAGTATGTACGTACCATTGTCCCAGGTACACCAGCCGACATCATCAACACCCATAACTACCAGGCAATGTACTATCCCGATGGCTCGTATGCAGGCATCAACGAGATTGTCTTCAACTTCAAGCCATGGCTTGATTGGTATCTGCAAACCACAGGTCAGCGCCTCGTAAGCGCTAGCGGCGCAGTTGTTCCACCAGCAGGCGCTCCCGCCCCTGCTGCTGGTGCTCCCGCACCAAGCGCAGGCGTAGATGCTACCTCGGGTGCAAGCGCTTAACGTGCAGCTACGCGTCGCGACGCGCGACCGCGCCGCGCGGCCGCGATACGCTGCTTGACGCGTCTACCTGCCCCTACGTGTGACCAAGCATAATGATGCACAACTGAAGTGATACACTACCCTCGCCTTCCAGAAATAGATCTCTGGAAGGCGAGTTTTTGTATTAAGTTACAAAATTTCTATTCTTGCTAGAGATGTATTCATTTATGTGAATATCTATACTCGAATATTCAATTTTACGTATCAATCAATTTTCGAGCTCAAAATTTAGGGGCTAAAACGGTAAAAAACCCGTTTAGTTGGGGATCAAATCTTTAAAAAGTGATTTTTATCCCCAACTAAGACGATTTTTTACCACCGTTGCAATTTTTTATCTGCGAAAACACGATATACAGAAAAATGAAACCCCAACTAAACGCATTTTTAACACTTTGGCAAAAATCAGCGTTCGGTATTACTGGACACCACTCAATCAACTGGGCATCTTTCACTCAACTGTTCATCGCTTGACTAACGGACACCATCGAGCACTACCGAGGCCATCTAACGTTGTCCAACGACATCCCACATCATTCGGCAGCTACTACCC
>JABZHD010000132.1 GCA_015259045.1 Atopobium sp.
GCAGTAGGTGAAGAGCTCGTAGAGGAAGTCGGGACGGAGCATGCATTCGCCGCCTGAGGTGGTGATTCCACGGATGAATGGCATGTTGGAAATACAACGGTCGGCCACCTCGCGTGCGCTGAGCAGCTCAATCTTTGGCGTGGATTTGTGCTGACACACCTTGATGCAGTTGTCGCAGTTGATGCAAATGGAGTTGTCCCACACAACCTTGCCGTCAGCCACGGACAGGGCGTGAGCTGGGCATGGTTTGACGCAAGCCTGGCAGGAGATGCATTCCACCTGGGTCTCGGGGTTGTGGCAGTAGGCGCAGCGAATGTTGCAGCCCTGCAGGAAAACGGCAGTTCGGCTTCCTGGACCATCTACCAGCGAGAAGGGAATGATCTTGTTGACAGGAGCAACACACCCAGTTGGATGTGTTGCTCCTGAATTGGTTGCTGGGACGCTTGCGGTTGCGGGACGCGCCGCTTCGCCGCGTGTTGCTCCCAAAGTTGTTTCTGTTGCAGTACAGGTCACGATTACGCAGCTCTTCTCGCTAGTCGCTCATGCGAACCTTGCGCTCGCCAAGGTGGTTGGCGGTGAAGTTGCCCAGGCCGTCGTGAGCGGTGTCCTGAAGAACAACGTCGCCGGACTGGAACTTTTTCATCTCGGAGCGCTTAGCCAGGAAGCCGGTAATGCGGACCAGGTCACCCTCGGAGCTGTAGAATGAGAGGTACTTGTCGTCGATGGAGAATGCGGCCTTGACCACGTCAACGACAGCGTCTGGGTTGCGCTCAGCAGTTGGCTCAGCTGGGAAGATGTCGGAGACGCCGCTGTTGAAGAAGCGGTGCATGCGTGCGCTGTGGCGAATGTGGTCGTAGAGATTTGCAGGCTCGTCGCCAACCTTAATGCGGACACCTGGGGTAACGCCCTGCTGATCGGAGAAGCCAGCCTGTGCGTGCAGGGTGAAGCGACCGCCAAAGACCTCGGAGTAGACGGCGTCAAAGCTGTTGACCTGGTCGGCAATCTTGACCATGATCTGATCGGCCAGCTCGTTGGCCTCGTCATCCTTGCCGTAGGTGCGGCTGCTGTCAAGGTGCAGCAGCTCAGCGACGCACTCGCTCATACCAGCAACGCCAAACATGCCGCAGAAGCGCTCGCGAGAAATGAGGCCTTCCTGAGCCAGGAAGCTGGTCTCAAAGAAGTTGGAATCCTCAACCATAAAGCGGACGCGCTCGTTCATGAAGTTCAGGACCTCGCCGGTTGCGGTTGGCAGCAGGTTGTTCATGAAGTCGTCAACGTTGGTTGCAAGCTTTGCGAGGCCAGGGAGAAGCACGCGGCTCAAAGTGTAAGCGCCGCCGCCCATAGGAAGGACGTTGTAGCAGCTTACGACGGTGTACTCGCCAGGGTAGGTCTCTTTGTGGATGCGGTGGTTAGCAAAAGCAGGGTTGGAGCAGACCATGGTGGTCTTAACTGCCAAGCGCATGAACTCGTCGGAGGTGATTTCTGGATCGTACTTGAGAGTGAAGTTTGGAACGGCATTCATAAGCTCGCGATCAACCTCAAGCAGCAGTCTACCTGCGCGAGTGTCCTCTGGTCCAATGTTTGCGTGGCAGTAACCACTTGCAACGGTGCGGTCGATGTGGTTCAGGAAGCGGCGCAGACGAGGCTTAATCTCAGCGTCAGTCATGCCCTCCAGGAACGGATCGATAATCTTGTCCAGCTGACCAACATAGACAGGGCGACTGGTGACAGAAGGAACGTTGTCGTAGAGAGCGGCAAGGCCCCAGAGCAGGTCATCAAGGGTCTCTGGCTTGTCAAAGCGCAAAAACTCGGAACCGTTCTGAGCAAATACCTGGTAGTCAGGGCAGATGTAGCGAGGACGGTAAGGAGCGTTGCCCTCACACATGTCGTCAAGCGCGTGAGCTGCAAAAAGGCGGTCAAACTCAGCGGTGGTCTTGATAGGGTGCTCGGAGTTCTCGGCAGCCTGAGCCAGGTGCAGAACCTTCTGCTTGTACGAGAGGTTGTCGGAAGTGATGATGTCCATGAACTCGCTCATTAGTGCTCCTTACGTTTATCCTGCAAAAACAGGGTTTTGATTGCGACGGGTACGTCGGTCGTTCCAAGTTATGGTGCACCACATTGCGCGGCGCGCCGTGCTCGGGGCGAGAAGAACGGTCTTGCCCAAGCGTTGTGCCAGGTACAGAGGTTAGTCCAGAAGGTGGGATTCTCCCTCGTGTTTCATTGCGTCGTCGAGGCGCTGGAACTGCCTCTCGGTAATGACAATCTTGCCGTGCTGAACAGAAACCATGCCCCTCTCCTTAAGCTCGTCGATGCCGCGGGCAACAGTTTTTGTGCTGGTACCAATCTTGTCTGCCAGCTCTTGCCTGGTCAGACGCACCGTAAACGGCCACTCAACAACGCCGCGGTGAATCTGATCGCGCGTTAGCTCACTGAGCATGTACATAAGGCGCTTGGTTCCGCTCCAGGTCAGCAGGCTGCGCTCGTAACCAGACTGACGCGTCAGATTCTTGATAATCCAGCGCGAGCGGGCGAGAAGTGCCTCAGGGTCCGAACGAATCCACTGCAGGTAGTCCTCGCGTGGAACCGAAATAAACTCGCAGCCGGAAGTTGCGGTGAGCGATCCCAGGTAAAACGGGCTCTCGCTGATAACTTCCATCTCACCAAAAGCAACGGGCGCACGATACTCGTCGATAACATACGTGCTACCTGCAGAATTATGCGACGTAGTGCGCACAGTGCCGCGGCACAGAATGTACACGTTATCAACGCGGTCCAGCATGTGAACAAGGGTCTGTCCGGAGTTAAGACGAATCTGCCTACAGTGAGAAAGACGATTAGCAGGAACGCGAGAAGCCCATTTGATGATCTTCTTGCGAACGTCGGAATCAAGACTATCAAGGTAGGTTAGGACGTTCACATGAGACCTCGCTGTTCTTGTTTCGTAAGTCCTCTTTACAGGACAGTTTCGGCTTAAGTTTGAGTAATTGTACCTGCTAGCAAAAATAAAAATAAGGACTTTTGTCCACTTTTTGAGACAATTTTCTTGAACGGTATCGGGCTGCGGTTGGGCTGCGATTAGGTTGAGGCCAACTAGCGGCCAAGTAGCGGTCAGCCTGGGGTCAACCCGCGGTCAAGCTGCTGCAAGACAGAAAAAGCCCCCACGTCAAATGAACTGCCTCCCATTTCTTGGACACGAGAAATGGGAGGCAGTTCAAAACACACCTAAGTCGGATAATCTGTTAAAAAGACGTATACATGACGCTGAAAATACCTCTAACGCGCAGATTATCTTCATTAGG
>JABZHD010000133.1 GCA_015259045.1 Atopobium sp.
TACAGGTGACCATATAGACACAGCTGTTGCTATTGCAATTGAGCTGGGCATTATTACTGATCGCTCTCAGGCAATCACTGGCGCACAGCTTGATAAGATCTCTGATGAAGAGTTTGAGCAGCGCATTGAGACAATTGGCGTTTATGCACGCGTTCAGCCTGAGCACAAGGTTCGCATTGTTGATACCTGGCGCAAGAAGGGCATGGTCACAGCCATGACGGGTGACGGCGTTAACGATGCGCCTTCCATTAAGCGCGCTGATATTGGTATTGGTATGGGCATTACTGGCACCGACGTTACCAAGGGCGTTGCAGATATGGTTCTGGCTGACGATAACTTTGCCACCATTATTAGCGCCTGCGAAGAGGGAAGACGCATCTACGACAACATTCGTAAGTGCATCCAGTTCCTCTTGAGCTCCAACCTTGCAGAGGTTATTTCCGTCTTTATTGCATCTCTGGTTGGCTTTACTATTCTTCAGCCTACTCACCTTCTGTGGATTAACCTGATTACCGACTCTCTGCCTGCGCTTGCTATGGCTACCGAGAAAGCTGAACCAGGCATTATGAAGCGCAAGCCTCGTAATCCTAAGGATGGAATCTTTGCGGGTGGCGTTGGCTTTGACTGCCTTGTTCAGGGCTCTATCATTGCTCTTCTCACCCTTGCCAGCTATTTTATTGGCCACTACTTTGAGTATGGAACCTTTGATATCTCTCAGGTTATTACTAACCCAGAGGCTGGCGTCGAGGGTATGACCATGGCGTTCTTGACGCTTTCTATGGTTGAGATGTTCCACTCCTTCAATATGCGTTCTCTGCGTGGTTCCATCTTTAAGCTGACCAGCCAAAACATTTGGCTGTGGGGTTCCTTTGTTATGTCTTTGATTCTTACCTTTGTGGTAATTGAGACACCACTTTCTCAGGCATTTGGCTTTGCTGAGATTGGTTTTGAAGAGTACGCTATGGCAATGCTTTTAGCTGCATCTATTATTCCTCTGATGGAGCTGTACAAGGCTGTTATGCGTTCTGTGCAAAAGAACAAAGCATAAGGTAGGGATCACTCTTGTCCGCTAAGCGTACAAAAAGTTCCAAGAAACTAGGAGCCGGCAGGACTCAAGGGTCACTGCCGGCCCTTTCTTCATTGCTGGATGTTCCAGCGTTTGAGCAGTTGACTCCATCGTCGGCTCAGACGCAGGCTTATGCAGACGTCGTATCTGAGCTTGAAGCCCAAGGGGTTTCTCGCCAGACGATGACTATGGCCTGCGTGGTCCGCTTGGATAGGGGATTTCCTGCGGTTGTTTCGGAGCAGGGGGTGTTTCGCGCTGAGTTTGCCGCGCGCGTGACCAAGGGCCAGAACTCTACGGTGGCCGTGGGAGACTGGGTATGCGCACGCATTCCGGACTCGCACGATATGGGTATCATCGAGGCAGTCCTGCCGCGAGAGACCGATATTGCTCGCTGGAAGGGCGGTGCCCGTGGTCAAAAACAGACTCTGGCCGCAAACGTTGATCTGGTGCTTGTGGTGCAGGCCTTGGACGGCGAGGCTGTCTCGGTAGATCGTATTGTGCGCTCGGCAGTTATCTCTAAAGACTGCGGAGCTGCCTGTGCCGTGGTGCTTACTAAGTCAGATGTAGCAGGTCCGGAGCTTTTGGCTCAAGAGATTTCTTCTATTACCGCAGCTCTTGGCTCTACGGTAAAAATTGTTGCAACAGCTTCAAAGCTTGAGGGCGAGAAAACCGATGCACTTGCAGATCTTGCTCAGACTGCTCAAAAGCTTGGGGCTGCGTGGGGAATTGATGCTGTTCGTAGCCTTGTTCCTTACGGCTCCGTAGCCATTGTGCTTGGCGAATCGGGTGCTGGTAAATCAACGCTTCTGAATGCGCTTTTGGGACATGAGGCGCTTGAAACGGGAGAAGTCCGCGAATCTGATAAGGCTGGACGGCATACAACGGTTGCTCGTCGCATGGTAGCGCTTCCTGATGCTGGCGTTATTGTGGATGAGCCTGGCCTCAGAAGCCTGCCTATTGTGGGCCATGAGAGGGGATTGCAGAAGATATTCCCGCATATCTCTGAAGCTGCTCAGACGTGTAAGTTTAGGGATTGCACCCATACTCATGAGCCAGGATGTAGCGTTCAAGACGCCCTTCATGAGGGGCAAATTACAGAGCCTCAGCTAAAGGCTTATTTATCTCTTGCAAAAGAAATGCGAGAAAGTCAGCAATCGCTTGACCCTGATGTTGTGCTTTAACCTTTAACAGCGTAAATCCTCTAAGCACCTTGGCTTGACTAGGGTGCTTTTTTGTCAAATCAGCAGGAAATATGTTATATTGAAATCAACGAGGGTTGGTCCCGCCCAGCTAATTGGGGAGGGTCAACCCTTGTTCATGAGTCAGGTAAATCACTTAGAAAATCATTCATTACAATCTCTGAAAAATGTAGCGGCTATGATTTTCTAAAAATTTTTATACATCAAATTAGATAAAAATATAAATTACCTATTTTTCTTCTCACCACCAGGGTCTGCGAATTCATTACTTTGTGTCAGATTCGCGTCAGCTATCTGACATATTTGTGCAGGTAAATCTTTTGTTTTTGTCTTCCTTCTCTCAATCTGAGCGCACAATCGGTATATCGCAAATGGAGGGAGGACAAAAAGTGACTAAGAAAACAAGAATTTTGATTTCTGTATTGAGTGCACTTCTAGCTAGTTTTTGTTTCTTTGCATATATACAAAGTGTCCGTGCAGATGCAGAGAAATCACGAGCAGAAGCAATACAAAAATACGGCGGAGAACTTACTTCAATTTTGGTGGCCACAAAACAAATAGAGCCCGGAGAAACTCTCTCATCTTCTAATACCCAGGTAAAAAGCTGGATTTCTGATCTGATTCCCGAAGGCGCAATTACTAATCCAGAAAGTGTTATGGGTCGTACGGTTTCATCTGTTATTGGAGTTGGCATGCCTGTTGTTTCTCTTCATCTGCGATCAGTCGCCTCTCAGATTTCTATTCCAGAAAATCTTGTTGGTCTCACTATTTCCCATGGCGAGAAGTACGGACTAGCTGAGAGGCTCAGTGCTGGCACAAAGCTTGCAGCGTATGAGGTTACTGATTCTCTTATTACCTGTATTGCTTCGGATATTGCAGTGTTGTCAGATGATACCGAGGGCACTCTTTACACTTCTTCTTCCGTAACGCTTGGATTGACTCCTGAACAAGTTCCTGCCGTGCTTTCTGCATACGCTCGAGGAACACTTCGATTTACTCTTCCTGGGTCAAAGAT
>JABZHD010000134.1 GCA_015259045.1 Atopobium sp.
CCCATGGGTCACTACCTTGTCTTTTGGTGTTGCACTAGCAATGAGAATTCAAGATCCAAAACCGCTCTAATTATGTGTCTTTCGGCACATAATTACCTTACTTTTGGATCAAGCGGACACATAATTACTCGTGTTTTGGATCAATCGACACTGAAAAATCTACGGAGTGCTCCTGCATAAGCTCTATCACACATGGTTATCCCTGTTTTGGATTGCCTGCGCTTCAGGTGCATCAAGCACTTCTCGCGAGAAGAACGTACTAGCTGCACATCTTTCGCACATACCACATCCAACAAAAAACGGACCTGGAGAAAATCCAGGTCCGTCGCTTTAACTAGCTTCGACGCGCGTTCAGCGTATGCCGCAGGTTAGTTCCAGCCCTTACCGTCGGAACCAAACTCGCGGATGAGCTCCTTGGTGCGCTCGATGATTGCCTTGCGACCAGGCTTCAGAAGCTTACGAGGATCGTAGCCCTTGCCGTTGTCAACAAGGCCAGCCTCAACGTACTTCTTGGTTGCCTCAGCAAAGACAAGCTGAAGATCGGTGTTGACGTTAATCTTGGAGATGCCCATAGAGATAGCCTTCTGAACCTGCTCTACAGGAATGCCAGTGCCACCGTGAAGAACAAGTGGAAGATCACCAACGCGCTCCTTGATAGCCTTGAGCTGGTCGAAGGAGAGGCCCTCCCAGTTAGCTGGGTAGATACCGTGAATGTTGCCGATACCGCATGCAAGGAAGTCAACGCCCAGGTCAGCAATCTTTGCGCACTGCTCAGGATCAGCAAGCTCGCCCTTAGCGGTTACGCCGTCCTCGGTACCACCGATGCCGCCGACCTCAGCCTCAACAGAAATACCCTTTGCATGAGCTGCCTTTACGACCTCTTCGGTGCGCTTAAGGTTGGTCTCAAAATCAGGCTCGTGAGAACCGTCGTACATGATGGAAGTGAATCCAGCCTCGATGCACTTGAATGCATCCTCGTATGAACCGTGGTCAAGGTGGAGAGCAACTGGAACAGTGATGTTCTTGTCCTCAACAAGACGACGAACCATATCTGCAACAACGCGGTAGCTTACCTGCCACTTTGCTGCACCGCTAGTGCACTGAATGATGACAGGAGACTGAAGCTCTTCTGCTGCATCAAGGATTGCTGCGGTCCACTCAAGGTTGTTCTCGTTGAATGCGCCGATGCCATAGTGGCCCTTCTCGGCACTCTGGAGCATGGCTTTTGCGCTTACAAGCATGCTAAACCTCCGTTTGACGGAAAACTGATACATATAAATGATACCTTGTTTCATCACCTTTGATGCGGTCGTTTTTAACAAACATCGCGGGAAATCCGACGCGTTCTCGGGCGAGAAACCCGATGCGTTCTCGCCAGCTGATGTTGCGATTTAGCGACGAAACATTACATCTTCACAAAAATGAGGTAGGCTATCAGTTCGAAGAAAGGAGCATCTTGTGAGCTATAAGCACTTTGATGCAGACAAAACTCGATTAGCTTCGCCTGCTCAGCCTACAGATGAGGCAACAAACGAGAAACCCGGCCTTCTTAAGGACGTCTCGATTACCCAGATTTTGGCAACATCGCTTGCCGCGGTGACCGCGTTTGTACTGTCAAACCAGATTGGTATTGCAGGCTCGATTATTGGAGTGGCCGTTGGTGCTGCTGCCTCGGCGCTTGCTTCGCAGATTTACCAGAACGTTATCAGACGCTCCACGCATAAGTTCCGCGCTGGCGACAACGATGAATATATCCAGCAGGCATATCCAAACAGCAACCAAACAACGCTTGAAGGCACACAATATATGCCTCGAGCACAATATGCACCTTCTCGCGATTATTATCCCAGCGCTGACTCTCGCACAGGACAGTCTTCGCAGGTAAATCGCACGCCACAGCTTTCTCGCAAGCGCGTAAGAGCGCTGACTATCGTGACCATTATTTCAATTATCTTTACCATTTCTGCCGTCATTCTTTATGCAATGTTCCTCAGCTATATCACCGACGGATCTGGCTTGGGACCAAAGGTCAGCACAACCCCAGTTGTGACGGAAAAAACTACGGATACCAGCAATTCAACGGATAAGAAAGACGATTCCAGCTCTTCAAGCGAGAAGACCGACGAGTCAAGCAAGTCCACTGATTCCAAGGATTCCTCTTCGGAGAGTACTGACTCCAAGAAATCAGAGACCACCAGCTCCGACAGCTCGTCTAGCTCGGAAAAGACCAGCGACTCTAGCAGCTCAAGCAGCTCGTCTGAGAGTAATTCTTCTAGTAACAACTCCGGAACGGGCAGCTCAAACAGCAATTCTAATTCCAATCAGAACTCTGGCTCTAGTAATAGTTCTGGCAGCGGATCCAGTGGTTCTGGCTCAAACAGCTCCAACGGTGGCAACTAAGTCGCGGTCGCAGCAACTACCGACACACTTGCCAGCGCTGCCTCCGCGGCGCACCTAACAGCAACAACAAGCAGCAGCTCACACAGAGCTTGCTACAGAAAGGATGGGTATGGAAACCGCAAACGCATGGAAAAAGTACACCTCGGAGGACCTGGACAAACTCCAGTCATTTACCGAGGGCTACAGAAAGTTTATCTCCGAGAACAAGACTGAGCGCGAGTGCGCCGCAAGCGCTATCAAGCTTGCCGAGGCTGCGGGTTACGTTAAGCTTTCTGACGCTATTGCAGCAGGTAAAACGCTCAAGGCTGGCGACAAAGTCTATGCCGACATCCGCGGCAAGTCCGTCATCTTTGTCCAGATTGGAACCAAGTCCCTGGAAGAGGGCCTGAACATCCTTGGAGCTCACATCGACTCCCCTCGCCTGGACGTCAAGCAGAATCCTCTTGAGGAGCGCAACGAGCTGGCAACCTTTGACACCCACTATTACGGCGGCGTCAAGAAGTACCAGTGGGTCACCATTCCTCTGGCAATTCGCGGCGTTCTTGCACTTAAAGACGGTAGCGTCGTAAATGTTTGCGTTGGTGAGGACCCAACCGATCCTGTTTTCTGCATCTCCGACCTTCTCATCCACTTGAGTGCTGAGCAGCTTGGAAAGACTGCTTCCAAGGTCATCGAGGGCGAGATGCTGGATCTTATTGTTGGCAATCGTCCACTTGTTTGGGGCCAGAATGGCGAGAAACCCGCTGATGCAGAAGGCGACGAGCCAAAGGAAGCTGTTAAGGCTAACGTCATCAACATCTTGAAGGACCTCTACGGCATTGAGGAAGCAGACCTTCTCTCCGCTGAGCTTGAGATTGTTCCTGC
>JABZHD010000135.1 GCA_015259045.1 Atopobium sp.
AACCAGAAGGAAGTTCAGACGACCCCAGAACCATGTCTGACGCTTAATCTTGGCAAGCTTCTTAGGATCTGCAGGAATCTTATCAAAGGGAAAAATGCCAATAGAAATAGCGTACGTAAAGGGGCAGGTCATAAACTCATCAGGAACACACACTGTTCCCTTTAAAGAAAGGTTTGTATTTACTGCAGGAAAGTAATTGTTCGTCCTGCCGTTTTGAATGCAATAATCTGGTCGAAGAAGCGCAGGTGCTTTCTCCAAAAAAATCTCATAATCCTCGCGGAACATCGAGATATCTACGTCATCATCCCAAGGAATAAAGCCTTTGTGTCTCACAGCGCCAATGGCTGTTCCGCCGTACGCCTGATACGAAATGCCAAGTTCCGTGCAGACGCGGTCAAGCTCATCCATCAAAAGCGTAGAAAGAATCTGGATCTTTCTTAGCTCATCGGGGTTCTCGTATGTCTTATATCCGTCAGACTCCACAAAGGCTCCCATTCGCCATCGTCCGATAACATTCTTATAATACTAGACATCGGAGCTAATCGATTGGATGTAGCAATGTATACACCTCAGGATCACACGTTTGCTGTCTGCGCTTATGGCGAGAGTCCCTATCTAGAAGAATGTATTCTCTCGCTCAAGGAGCAAACACTGTCTACGAATATTCTTTTGGCTACTTCAACACCAAATGAACTGATTCAATCTCTTTGCAAGAAGTACGACATTCCTATGCACGTCAATCCTGGACCGGGAGGTATTGCCGGCGACTGGAACTTTGCGGTAAGCGTTTGCACAACTCCTTTGGTAACCATTGCGCACCAGGATGACCTCTATAAGCCTTCCTATGCAGAGCATATGCTTGAACGCGTCAACAGTTCTTCTCGCCCGCTGATTTATTTCACCAATTACGGTGAGTTGCGTGACGGCGAGGAGGTTCTTGAGAATCGCCTTCTTAAGGTAAAGCGTCGCCTCTTGTACTCGCTCTCAAAGCCAGAAAATGCAGGTAAGGCATGGGCTAAACGTCGTGCGCTTGAGCTGGGTTGTGCCATTTGCTGCCCAAGCACCACGCTGGTCCTCCCCAACCTTGACGTCCCTGTTTTCAAAGCTGGATTTGGCTCCAATTTAGACTGGGAAGCATGGGAAGCAATTAGTAAGCGTGAGGGTGATTTCTTGTACGACACCCGTATACTAATGCTCCATCGCATCCATGAAGACTCTGAGACCAGCCACCTTATTCACGACAATCGTCGTGAGAAGGAAGACCTTGAGATGCTCAAGAAGTTTTGGCCAGCTCCTGTGGCCAAGCTCATTAACATGGCTTATAAGAGTGGCCAGAAGAGTAACGGCTAACTCTATCTATTCTCTACACAAAAAGACCCGCAGCTCAACGGCTACGGGTCTTTTTAGTTTGTTTGGATAAAGCTGATCTACTCTTTTCTAAAGAGCTCACTCCAGTCTGGAGTAGCTGAAAGAACCGTTCCCACAATAATGACAATGCAGCAAATTACCGTCAGAGGTGATGGAATTGCTTCTGGCATAATTGCTGGCAAAATAATACCCGCAAGCGCGGCAAAAATGACTGACCAGGCAGAATAAGAAATATTCAAGGCCATACCGCGAGAAGCGCCAATAGCGTCAATGGCTTTGTAGTAGAAGAGATACGAAGCAGTACCTGCAAGTGCTGCAATAAAGACAACACCGTTAGCAGGAGTTACTGCAACCTGACTTGCAAACTCTACAGAGCCAGCGAGAGGCAAAATAATAAGACCATAAGCAAACGCAGAGGTGGTTTCCCTTATCTGAAGTGCGGTTTCATTATCAACAGCATCGTCTTGCATACCCCAAGCCAAAATAACTGCCTCAGAACCCCAACCAAAGACACAGGCTACAACGCCTAAGATTCCAACAAGAACGTTTCCGTTACCCTCTCCTGCAGCAGTAGATACGCCAATGACCATAACGCCTACAAGAGCAACGATAAGGGCAATAACCTGCTTTAAGTTCATTTTCTCTTTAAGCAAAAGCCATGCTAAAACCGAACCAACTGCAGGATAGAAAGCTGAAATAGCAGCGGTGTAACCAGGTCCAATGGTATTAATAGCAGCTAAGTAACCACTCATACCAATTGGTCCACCCAGGAGTGCGCCAAGCATGACTACACGACCACTCTTTGTTTTTGCTGCCTCAAGGGTGTCTTTAAGTCTGCCTTTCTGAGCCATCATGACTAAAAGAACTGCAGCGGCAAAGAAATCGTGCATGAATGCGCTGACAAATGACGCCTGAGCTGAATCAACATAAGGACTCATACCAAGAGCAACGCCAAGAATAACGGTATCAACCGCCCAAAGAATACCGCTTAAAAGACCGTAATACATAGTTTCTCCTTTTGCTCTTAGTTCTGAGCGTCTTCGTACCAAGAAAGAACACGATCAATATTGTTTGCAGCATAGCGATAGTAAATGAAGAACCACTCGCCTACGTTCTCGCCCTCTGCTTCCTTAACCAGAGACCAGAGATACCAGCACCAACCGGCGAAGACTACATAGCTCCAGAAGTGTCTGCGCTGCTCAAAAGTAGCCTCTTTTCCAAAGTAGTAATCAATAGCAGCATTAGCCTCATCGTCAGTAAGCTCACAGCAAACCGTAAAGGTTCCAAAGTCATTAGCTTCATCTGACATTCCTGCATATTCCCAGTCAATAAGGCTGTAGGTGTCTGACTCATCGATCAAGAAATTCAGATAGAAGAAATCATTGTGAGAAATAACAACTGGATACTGATCAGCGTCAGCATACTTCTTCAAACGCAGGACCTTCTCGCGAAGCTCATAATAACCAGGAATCTCAATAGGACCCTCTTCTAGCAGGAGCTTCTCATAATTAAGTCCCTCGTTGACAAAATCAAAAGAACGATCGAGTGAAGCACCACTATGATGCAGTTTATGACCCATCTCCATTGCGCGCTTGAGCTGCTCAGGGTTATGAGGATCAAGATTCTGAGCGTTTTTCACAAACTTGGAAATCTTCCAACCTTCTTTTTGGTCCTCGTAAATAAAGGTGTTGTCTAGGCCAAGCTCACGAGCAAGTCGAAGACCAGCCTCTTCAGCAGCGCGGTCTACAAGTTTCTCGGTACCAACACCTGGATGCCTGTAGACATACTCCTGAGCATCATCACCATATCCCACAATAAAGTGAGCAGATAAATTGGTAAGTCCCTGTTTTAGAGG
>JABZHD010000136.1 GCA_015259045.1 Atopobium sp.
CCCAAGATCACAAATTAGATTTAAACGGTATGGGACGAACACTACTTGAAGACTTAGTTGAATAAATAATTATTAGCTCCTACTTCTACATTTATTTTATTAATCCGAGACCCTCAAAGTAGTCATAAGGTTCAGCTTTATACTTTTTAACAATTTCGTTTGCTCTCTTATTCCATGAATCATAAATTATCGTGCGATACAAACGGGACATAATGATACAAATGGGCTATTGACTGAGTTTCTCTGTGTCTATCCTTTATAAGTTAGATAGAGCTAACCGAAAGGAGACGCATTATGTCTGAAACACCCTCAGTCAAGAAAAAAGGATTGCAACCGAAAGACCTTATAAACATCGGTATCTTCACCGCTCTCTACTTCATAATCATCATGGCTGTGGCAATGCTGGGCTACGTTCCTATATTCATTCCATTGCTCTCCATCATCTGCCCGCTTATCGGAGGCATTCCGTACATGCTCTACATCACAAAAGTAAGGCATTTCGGAATGGTTTTCATCATGGGAACCATCCTCGGCCTCCTTATGGGTCTCGGTGGCATGGGTGTATATGCCTTTATTACAGGGCCAGTATGTGGTCTTCTCGCCGACCTTGTCCTCAGAAGCGGCAACTATAACAGTACAGGTCGCGCCATAATTTCACATGGAGTACTGAGCGTTTGGTTGATAGGCAACTATATTCCCATCGTCATGAATCGCGCGAGCTACTTCGCAGGTATCGCCTCTGGCTACGGACAAGAATATGCCGACGCGCTCTCCAGCTACATTCCTGACTGGAGTCTCCTACCTCTTGCTCTTGCTGCATTTATCGCAGGGTGTATCGGAGCCGTCATCGGCAAAAAACTCCTCCACAAGCACTTTGAGCGAGCCGGAATCGCATAATGAAAAAGGGGCTGTTCCTCTCAACTGCCAATAACCGAGGGCTCGTGCTTGATCCCCGCACTAAAGTGCTTGCCACACTCGTCGTCTCAACAATTATGCTTGGGTCTTATAACGTGGGACCTCTCTTTGTGGTTAAGCCGCTGCTTATTGCAACGCCTTTCATCATGCTAGCCCTCTCTCACCATTTCCGCTCAGCAATCACATACCTCACGCTATACGGGGCTGCAAGCGCTATGGCAGCAATCGCAGAATCATGCCTCACTGGAGTTGCTCTCTTTGCCACGCTAGGCATCTCGGGAATCGTAAGGCAGTTCGCCCCTGGTATTGCCATGGGAACCTGGCTAGTCACAACCACGTCAGTGAGTGAGTTCATGGCAGCATGCGACCGTATGCACATGCCTCAGGCAGTAGAAATTCCCTTTGTCGTAATGCTTCGATACTTCCCAGCGATAGCCGACGACTACCGACAGATAGCTGCTGCTATACGCATGCGCAGCAGCAAGACGTTCAGAAACCCTATCTCCGCCATCGAGAATTACCTGGTACCGCTGCTTGTCTCGGCAGTGCGAGGCGGTGAAGACCTCTCTGCTTCGGCTCTTGTGCGAGGGCTCGGTGGACCAACAGCTCGCACAAACATAAACGAAGCGCGCATGCGTGTACGAGACTGGATAGTAATCGCCTTTCTCGCCATAGCCACTATCTGCGCGGTAATCACGCCATTGCTCTACTACTAGGATTGAAATGATCGAGATAAAAAATGCATGCTACTGCTATCAGGCAAGCGAGAAAAACAGCCTCTCCGAGGTCAACCTTAACGTAGCCCCTGGTGAAGTAGTCTGCCTGACGGGTGCCTCAGGATCTGGAAAGACAACCCTAACAAGGCTCGTCAATGGCCTCATCCCCCATTATTATGAGGGGAAACTCTCGGGGAAGATTGAGGTCTGTGGTCTTACACCTTCCAACCACGAGCTTTGGGAACTAGCACCAAAGGTCGGTTCAGTCTTCCAGAATCCTAAGACTCAATTCTTCTGTTTAGACACAACCGGTGAACTGGCATTTGCATGTGAGAACCAAGGAATAGCACCTGACAAGATACGCACACGTTTAAAGGACGTCGCCAACGCGCTGGAGCTCACAGATCTTATCGACCGCAGCTGCCTCTCACTTTCTGGTGGAGAAAAACAACGCGTTGCCTGTGGCTCGGCCACTATGCTTGACCCGGATGTTCTTGTCCTTGACGAGCCATCCTCCAACCTTGACTTCGCTTCCATAGGACTTCTCCGAAAGATTGTTGCAAAATGGAAAGCTGAGGGCCGCACTGTGCTCATCTCCGAGCATCGACTCCATTGGTTGGAGAGCATCGCCGATCGCATTATTGTGATGCGCTCAGGCAGTGTGGAACGCGAGATTGACTCCAAGCAATTCTATGCATCCACTGCTGCCGAGGCGCGAGCGCTTGGTCTGCGCGCACCAACCTTTGCAGCTATTGCAGCTGAACAGTGCTGCGCACGGGGCGAGAAGAACGAGTTTGTAGACATACGGGATATGGACTACCACTACCCGCAATCGAGCCGCGGCATCAACGTTTCTCGCATCGCCTTCAGGCGAGGAGGTGTCACTGCCATTATCGGAAGCAATGGTGCTGGAAAGTCTACCTTCGCACGCTGTATCTGCGGTCTTGTAAGCGGTTGCAAAGGGACCAAAGATGTTGGAGAAGGTCCTAGCCCATTCTCAAGCAGACCAAAGAACGGCTACTTGGTTATGCAGGACGTGAGCCATCAGCTCTTCCGAGAGAGCGTATTTGATGAGGTACTCGACTCCACGAGACGTGCTGACGAGCACCTTACCCGTACTATACTTGCATCGTTGGACTTAACTGAACTGGCACAACGCCATCCACTGTCGCTTTCAGGAGGCCAAATGCAACGCGTTGCCCTCGCTACGGCACTTGCATCAGGTCGTGACTTACTCGTGCTTGACGAACCTACCAGTGGACTTGACCTTGCCCATATGGAACAGGTTGCTGCAAGCGTTACCGCAGCAGCGGCGGAAGGACGAGCTGTCGTGGTTGTAACACACGATCCTGAGTTCATCAGAGCATGTTGCACCGACTTTGCCCGCATGGAAGACGGATCGTTTGTAAACCAAGGCGCTCTCGACGATGCGGGCTGGTCAAAAGTGCTGTCATTTTTTGAGAACACTCTTCAGAGAAACGAAGGGGATTGGAGACACGATGGACATTGCTAACTATGCTGACATGGGTGGCAACGTCCGTCGCGTGACGCACGATACAGATCATTCTGTATGGAGG
>JABZHD010000137.1 GCA_015259045.1 Atopobium sp.
GCATATTTGAGTGTCTGTATTCATTCTGATGCATACGTAATTTTTGGGTTCAAAATTATGTGCCAAAAAAGGTAAAAAACGCGTTTAGTTGGAAATGAAAATTGAAAATTAGACGTTTTATTTCCAACTAAGATGATTTTTTACCGCCTCAAAAACTTTTATCTGGGCAAATGTTGTATGCAGAAAAATGAAATTTCCAACTAAACGACTTTTTTACCACTTTGGTGTGTATGCACTCTACTTGGCACCATTTTGGTTGCATTTTGGCATTGTGGGTACTGTTGGGGGATCGTTTTGCTGCTTAAAAGACAGCTTAAGCGTCTCTCAGGGAAGAAATTTCCAGAAATCTCACAGTGATAAAACGTTTTATCACTTAGAGTAGTATTTGAAACATAGCCGAAGCATCATACTGTTATGTATGTGTTGTTTTGCTCGCTTCAACGCGCCCGCAAGGCGCTTGCGTCGCAGCTCGCAGCCGCCCGCAGCCGAGTGCGAACAAAACAAACGCTCAGGTGATGGAAGCAACGAGGTTGCCTAACCTGCGTAAACGCGCAGGTAGCAGCCCAGGAAAAGGAGGAGCACATGGCTCAGCCCGTGTACGGCACACCTTGGCAGACCCTGAATCAGCCTGTATCTGAGGACGAGCTTGCCGGCGTCGATAGGTATTGGCGCGCAGCTAACTACCTGTCTGTTGGTCAGATTTATCTTCGCAGCAACCCTCTTATGAAGGACGGTTTCTCTCGCGAGGACGTTAAGCATCGCCTGGTTGGCCACTGGGGAACCACCCCAGGCCTGAACTTCCTGTTCGGCCACGTCAACCGCTTCATCCGCGACCATAACCAGAACACCATCTTCCTCATGGGCCCTGGTCACGGTGGACCTGCAGGTACCGCACAGTCCCTGCTTGATGGTACTTATCGCGAGACCTACCCATTCATCACCGACGATGAAGAGGGCCTCCAGAAGTTCTTCCGCCGCTTCTCTTACCCAGGCGGAATTCCTTCCCACTACGCACCTGAGACTCCAGGCTCCATCCACGAGGGCGGCGAGCTGGGCTACACCCTGTCCCACGCATACGGCGCTGTCCTGGACAACCCATCCCTGCTGGCAGTCGCTGTTGTCGGCGACGGCGAGGCAGAGACCGGCCCACTTGCAACTTCTTGGCAGACCAACAAGTTCATGGACCCACTGACCGATGGTATCGTTCTCCCAATCCTGCACCTCAACGGCTACAAGATTGCTAACCCAACCATCCTTGCTCGTATTTCCGACGGTGAGCGCGACGAGTTCTTCCGCGGCATGGGCTACCACCCATACAACTTTGTTGCAGGCTTCGACGACGAGGATCACGCATCTATTCACCGTCGTTTCGCAGCTCTTCTCGAGGCTGTCTTCAACGAGATCTGCGCTATCAAGACTCGCGCAGCCGCAGGTGACGCATCCCGTCCTTACTACCCAATGATCATCTTCCGCACCCCTAAGGGTTGGACTTGCCCTCCTTACATCGACGGCAAGAAGACCGAGGGCTCTTGGCGCGCACACCAGGTTCCACTGGCATCCGCTCGCGACACCGAGGCTCACTTCCAGGTTCTTCGCGACTGGATGGGCTCCTACAAGCCAGAGACTCTCTTCACCGAGAAGGGCGCAATCCGTCCAGAGGTTACCGCCTTCATGCCTAAGGGCGACCTCCGCCTCGGCGCTAACCCTAACGCAAACGGTGGCGCAATCCGCCGCAACCTCGTCCTTCCTGACGCAAAGAAGTACGAGATTCCAGTTGCCGAGAAGGGCCATGGCTTTGGTGCTACTGAGGCAACGCGCGTCCTTGGCGAGTACACCGCTGAGCTCATCAACAGCAACCGTTCCGAGTTCCGTATCTTCGGACCTGACGAGACTGCTTCCAACCGTCTGCAGCCATCCTTCCAGGTAACTGACAAGCAGTGGTTCGGCGGCTTCAACGACGACTTCGAGAACGACGAGCACATCTCCCCAGTTGGTAACGTTATCGAGCAGCTTTCCGAGCACCAGTGCGAGGGTCTGCTTGAGGGCTACACTCTGACCGGCCGCCACGGCATCTGGTCCAGCTACGAGTCATTCGTTCACATCGTTGACTCCATGATCAACCAGCACGCTAAGTGGCTTGAGGCTACCGTTCGCCACATTCCATGGCGCAAGCCTATCTCCGCTCTCAACCTGGTCCTTTCTAGCCACGTTTGGCGCCAGGACCACAACGGATTCTCTCACCAGGATCCTGGTTTTGTTGACATCATGCTCAACAAGAGCTTCAACAACGATCACATCACCAACATCTACTTCCCAGCAGACGCTAACCTCCTGCTTGCAGTTGGCGAGAAGTGCTACACCTCCACAAATTGCATCAACGCAATCTTCGCTGGTAAGCAGCCTGCTCCAACATGGGTAACTCTCGACGAGGCTCGCGAGGAGCTTGCAGCTGGTGCTAAGGAGTGGAAGTGGGCTTCCAACGCTGAGGCTGGCGAGGAGGACATTGTCCTTGCATCCTGCGGCGACGTCCCAACCCAGGAGCTCCTGGCAGCTCTTGACATGCTTGGCAAGCTGGGCATCAAGGCTCGCTTCGTCAACGTTGTTGACCTGCTCAAGATCCAGAACGCTTCCGAGAACGACGAGGCTCTCTCCGACGAGGAGTTCACCAAGCTCTTCTCCGCAGACAAGCCAGTTCTCTTCGCATTCCACGCTTACGCAGGTTCCGTCCGTCGTCTGATTTGGAACCGTCCAAACCACGACAACTTCAACGTTCACGGCTACGAGGAGCAGGGTTCCACCACAACTCCTTACGATATGCTGCGCTTGAACAACATGGACCGTTGGGCACTTGCTGCTGACGCTCTCCGCATGATTGACGCTCAGAAGTGGGCAGATCAGATCGACGAGTGGGAGAAGTTCCGCACCGAGGCCTTCGAGTTTGCTGTCGAGAAGGGCTATGATCACCCAGCATTCACCGACTGGTCTTGGCCAGACGCTTCCGATGCTGATCAGGCTATCTCCGCAACTCAGGCAACCGCTGGCGACAACGAGTAACACGTCGCGGCCAGTACGTGCCTTCCGCCCGGTATCCACTTCGTGTGGGTACCGGTCGTGTCCCGAAAAGTGGTGTAAGCAAGCATTTCAGGTGTTTAAAAGAAGTGCGGTTATTTCCTAA
>JABZHD010000138.1 GCA_015259045.1 Atopobium sp.
TCGCAAAGTCCTGCTTGCCTGAGCAGCAAATGCAGTTCTCGGTAGACTCCCAAACCTTGAGGTCGGAGTCCTGCCTCAGACGACGCGCATCAATGTCTGCCTGGCCATATTCATTCTCATAGATAGCAAAATCACGCCCAGTCCGGCGCACGAGCTCCTGAATGAAGGTGGTTTTACCAGCTCCAAGAAAGCCTGATACAACAAGGATTTTCATGAATACAACCGCTTCCTAAACTCCGTTGGCGCCCACCAGCGCAAAAAGCTGGCGAGAAAACCGAACTTCTCGCCAGCTCAAACATACTAAATAACGCGACCTAGTTGATTACCTAGTCGATAACAACAACTGGCTTGATGAGGTCGGATGGCTTATCACGCATGGTGAAGAGAGCCTCCTCGAGGTGCTCCCAGCCGTGATAGAGGTGAGTAACCTCTGGGTGAAGGTCAAGACGGCCAGAAGTGACCAGGCTGGAGAGCTTCTCCATGCGCAGACGGCCGCCAGGCATGAGGCCGCCACGGATGTCCTTGTGGCCCATACCAACGCCCCACTCGACGCGAGGAATGTTGACGTAGTCGCCGGAGCCGAGGTAGTTGACGTTACCAATCTTTCCGCCAGGCTTGAGTGCCTTGACAGCGTCCTCGAAGGTCTCGCAGCCGCCGCCGTCGACGCAGACGCGGTCAACGCCCTTGCCACCGGTGAGCTCCATGACCTGCTCCCAGATTGGGCCGTCCTTGTAGGAGATGAAGTCGGTTGCGCCGTAGCCCTTAGCTGCCTCAACGCAGACTGGACGGGTACCAACAGCGATGATGCGAGAAGCACCGTGAAGTGCAGCACCAGCAACGGACATAAGGCCGACAGGTCCAATGCCGATGACCAGGACGGTGTCGCCGAACTCAACGCCAGCAAGCTCAACTGCGTGGAAGCCGGTTGGAACCATGTCGGAAAGGATGCAGGCGTCTGCTGGATCCATACCCTCTGGCATGTGAGCAAGGTTGCCGTCTGCGTCGTTTACGTGGAAGTACTCGGAGAAGACGCCGTCCTTGAAGTTGGAGAACTTCCAGCCAGCAAGCATGCCACCGGAGTGCATGGAGTAGCCGGCCTGAGCCTCAAGGGAGTTCCAGTCTGGAGTAATTGCAGGAACGAGGACGCGGTCGCCAGGCTTGAAGTCCTTGACGCACTCGCCAACCTCGACAACCTCTGCGGAGCACTCATGACCAAGAATCATGTTGTGACGGTCGCCGATTGCGCCCTCCCACAGAGTGTGAATGTCAGAAGTACAAATTGCGACCGCAAGTGGCTTGCAGATTGCGTCCAGAGGACCACACTTTGGTGTCTCCTTCTCAATCCAGCCGGACTCGCCGATCTTGAGCATTGCATAACCCTTCATAAAACCCTCCTAAAATCTGTGTTTCTGCAGTTGAAACACTACCTACCTCGTGGAGGAGCACGTTTTACACGTGACACTGACGAGGCCCATAAACGTTTTTGCGAAAGCTCGCATACGAGCGTACGGTTTGTTGCGGCCACAAATGGGTCCTCTCCACAACAAAACGATGAACACTCGCGAAGTACATTTTCAAGTACTTTTTCGCGCAAAGCTAGAACGAAACCGTGAAAGGTTGAGCAGTCTTTCATGAATTTTAGGCTGGCGAGAAATACGGTTTGCAAATATCCGATATTTGCGCACGTAGACAATGTGTACGCTAACATACCGTTAGCCAAACCTCCGACCGATGTGAAACAACGCTTGTCGGCGAGCGGTTACCGTTCACCGAATCAAAAGGGCAGATGTCCACTTTTGTGTTGTATGCAAGCGATGCCGAGTGGTATAGGTCGGCGCTTTGTTAGAATTCTGGCAGACGGGTTTCTCGCCACATGAGCTACTTTACTAGGTGCTTTAGCGAGAAAACCAGCGCTCACGGAAGGAATTTACATGCCTATTGATAGCCTGTTTGGAGACGCTGGCGCTAGCCTTGACTGGCAATACATAATCTCATACGCCATCCTGCTGGCTCCGGCAGTTATTCCGGGTGTGCTATTTGTTTACTCTTTTATCAAAGAACCTCGACAGTTCCGCAACGCGCTTTTTTTATTTGCGACTCTTGCGTGGTCCTCGATTCTTCTAGTGCTAAGGCTGAACAACTTTATCCTTGGACTAATTCTGGTTACTCTTGTACTGCTGACACCATTTCTGACCATTGGTTTCTTGCTGATCAACACCATAGTTGTGGTAAGAAATAACGGATTTTCACTGACATCGATGCTGCCGTTTTTGATGGCTGGATTCCTTGTTCTGCTGATTGCGTCGCCGACCATCGTGAATTATTTTGACCCGGACGTTCGACACATTATTGTCTTTGTGCTGGGACTTTTTACGCTCGAGGGCCTGTGGTTCTCGTTTACCTTTATGGCTTTGCTGTTCTATTCGTGGGTGTATCGTTTGCTTCCCCGCCGACGCCAATACGATTACATCATTATTCACGGCGCTGGGCTTGACGGTCCGCGACCAACTCCGCTGCTTGCAGGCAGGATTGATAAGGCACTTGAGCTGTGGAATAAGCAGCATCAGCACGGAAAGTTTGTTGTTTCTGGTGGTCAAGGCGCTGACGAGATTGTCTCCGAAGCTCAGGCCATGCGCGATTATCTTCTGGAGAAGGGCGTTCCAGCTGACGCAATCCTCATGGAAGACAAGTCCACTACTACCTGGGAAAATCTTAGATACTCGCTAGCCATTATCCGCGCCGACCGCGCCTCCGCAGCGGCCGACGGCGCGCCCGCCACAGCAGCGGCCGAAGACGCGAGTGCACCGAGCGGCGACACTGCCTCCGTAAACGGCGACTTCACCACCGCGGTTGTTACCAGCGATTTCCACGTTTTCCGTTGCGCCGAATACGCCCACAACCTGGGCATTAAGGCAGATGGTATCGGTTCGCACACCAAAGGCTGGTACTGGCCCACGGCGTTTATCCGCGAGTTTATCGCAATCACCAAAGCGCACCTCTGGCCCTACCTGGTCATTGGCGGTCTGTATACGTTAATCAACGTGCTCAACTACACGTTCTTCTACCTGGGAGTTGTGTAATCTAGGGGCGCTCAATTTTTGCTCCGCGCCTGATTTCCTCCGCGCCTGATTTTCTCCGCGCCTGATTTGCTC
>JABZHD010000139.1 GCA_015259045.1 Atopobium sp.
GACGTGTTGTACTCAGGAGTCTGTGCGAGAACAAGATTCTCGTTCTGAATGATTGTTGGCTGAGAAGAGCTGTAGGTGCGCGCCTGATCAGCAGGACCCATGGGGTCATACGTTGGGAACTCGGAAGGCACAATACCACTTGCGGTCTTATCGGTATTGTTTACGTCATACGACCAGGTCAAAGAACCGTCAGCAGCACGATAGAATTTGTTTGGCGTGGCCAGAGACTCAGAAACGCTGTCTTGTTTATTCTGCTGACCAGAAGGAGTAGCAAGCGCATCCCAGAAATGAGCCTTGGACTCATTCATCAAAGCAAGCTCTGCATCAATGTCAGCTTGATTCAGAGGGCTTACCGTAACCGTTAGCGTCTTAGAGACTGATACCTCAGGATTCTCTTTATCGGTAACGGTCAAAGTGATGTCTACCTGCTGCGCAGAAGCAGAAGGCAGAGGCTGATATACCGTTCCCCTATAGCCATTGAACGTAATAGCAGCATTGGAGGAAGTATACGTAAACTGATAGCGCTTTCCGTCCAAGCCAAAGTTCTTTGGCGTAGGCATCTGCAGGTCGTCTGTAACCGCCTGAGCATTAATGGAGTGATTGCTATACACATCTTTAATGCTTGATGTCGAGAAACGCCTGTTAATACGCCTCAACAGATTATTCTGTGCATCGGTAATAGCCGAAGGATCTCCGGGAACCGTTATGGTAAAGGTTTTCTGATAGCTTGTCTGAGGAGCGTCGGAGCTGCTCAAAGAGACATTTGCAGTCAGCGTTACCTGCTTGTCACGAATGCCGCGGGTAACTGTTGCCTTATAAGGCTCAGTACCATATCCATCAATGCGAACAACAGAGGTATCTGAGCTAGTCCAAGTGACCTTAGACCATGAAAGTTGGTTTCCATCTGCGGAAACAAGCTTATGTGGAAGGGTAAAGTTTGAAGTTACAGAAGATTCATTTTGTCCTGCCGCATATGATGGCGCAAGGTTTTGAGATACGTCAGCAAGTTGCGCCTGAGATTTTGCCTCATCCCAAGGAATTAAAACATTGCAGGTATATTGGACGGTCTTGCCATCTTTGGAAAGTTCAAAGGTAACTTTTGCCTGACGGAGGATAAGAGTGCTTCTCTGGTTAGTAAAACCGGCCGCATCCATCCAGAAGTACTCAATAGAACCATTAGTCGCAAAATCAGTAGAAATGCCTGCGTGAGCATATGAGGCTGTCGAAGACATCTGAACAGATGCCACTCTAACGTTAACCTCTCCAGCACCAATGCGACGCAGCTCTTCTGCAACCATGGTGTTGAGGTTAGTATCTACACCATAGCGAGGTTTTGGCTTATAGAAGGAATTAGTCAGAGTTTCTACTGCCTGGTCCAGCGTTTTGTGTGGATAGCCAGTCTCATTTGTAGTTGCTGCAACGCTAGAACCTGTCTCTTCAGAGGTTGTGGTTGCACTACTTGTAGCTTCTACCGTACCAGAAACAGCTTCCGTACCAGGAGCGTTGTCCTGAGCAGTAAGAGCAGTTTCTGCTGAGGAGGTTGCAGTAACAGTAGTGGTCAACTCCCCCGCTGCTTCTGCAAATGCAGGAGCTGGTAAGAGCGCAAGCACTAAAAGTATAGAGAAAAGGCTATTGAGCGCCTTTTTAAACATGCTTCTAATTCCTTCCAACTTGTGGTGAATTTAGCCTTCTTGCCAAAACAAGCACCACAATTCCAAGTACAACTAAAGGCAGACTGAGCAACTGTCCCATGGTAATAAAACTGCCAAAAAGGTAGCCAAGCTGCTCGTCTGGAACACGAACAAATTCCACGACAAACCTAAAAATGCCATAGAGCATCAAAAACGTTCCAATGAACGTTCCTTGTGGACGAGGAGGGTACTTCCTAGAAAGGACGTACAAAATGACAAACATCACAAGGCCCTCGAGAAGTGCTTCGTAGAGCTGAGAAGGATGACGGTAGACCGCTCCTCCTGTCTCAAACATTACTCCCCAAGGCAGATCTGTTGGCTTTCCCCAAAGCTCACCGTTAATGAAGTTTGCGCAGCGTCCAAAGAAAAGACCAAGCGGCGCACCAATAACTCCCAGGTCACAGATGGTAGGGATAGAGAGATCCGATGCCTTACAGACAATAGAGCCGCCAACAACAGCGCCTACAAGGCCACCGTGGAAGCTCATGCCACCTTGACTTAAGGCAAATGCATCAAGTGGATGAGCCACGTAATAACCAGCGCCGTAGAAAATAACGTAGAACAGACGAGCACCAACAATAACGCCAAACGAGATGCCAACCATCAAATTAAGTACGTCATCAAGGGTAACGTTAAGTTTCCAGCGCTGAGCAGTTCTATACATAACTACGCCAGCAAGCACAAAGCCCACCAGATATGCCAGACCATACCATCTGATAGACAGCGGACCCAGAGAAAGTGCTACTGGGTTTAATGAATGATAGAAAGCATCAAGCCACACAATACGTCCTACTTACTAAAACTACTTTGAAAGAACATGCGAAGGAGTTGCTCCGCGCTGACCTTGATAATGGCTGCCAAGATCTTTGCAGCCATAAGGACGCTCAACAGGAGAGCTCATACGCTCAAAGGAAAGCTGACCAATCCTCATGCCAGGATGCAAAATGATTGGAAGGTTAGCAACATTAGAAAGCTCCAATGTGAGCTCTCCGTCCCAACCTGGATCAACATAACCTGCAGTTGAGTGAATCATAAGACCTAAGCGACCCAAGGTAGACTTACCTTCAAGTTTGCCAAGGATATCGTCAGGAATAGCAATGCGCTCAAGCGTAGTACCAAGCGCAAACTGACCAGGGTGAAGAACAAAAACTTCACCCTCAGGAACATCAATTGACTCAGTAAGACCCTCTTGAGCTACAAGTGGATCAATTGAGGTGTGCGTAGAATTGCGGAAAATTCTAAAGTTTGAGCCAAGACATACGTCAACCGATGCAGGCTGCACATTTTTCTCGCATAAAGGCTCAATAACGATACGACCAGCAGCAATCTCGGCTTTAATGTCGCGATCAGAAAGAACCACAACGTCCACCTTTCTTACGTCATACAAATGTATAGTCAGAAAACCTAATTATCCGTTTATATAAAATATCACGCCCTACACAATAA
>JABZHD010000013.1 GCA_015259045.1 Atopobium sp.
GCTCTGGATGTGCCCAAACATCAGCGGAATCCTCTGAAACAAACATAGGCATATCGCCAATAATCTGAATGCCTTTAACACGAGCCTCCGCTAATGTCTGACTCCAAATTACGTCAAAAGCAAATTGCTGCTTTCGGTGAAGTTCGATTGCCTGAGTAAGCTCAGGACGCTTGAGTAGCTCTTTCGACCAGCTGCGATACTGCTCAGGCCAATCCTGCCATACTTCCTCTCCCAGCAGGTCTTTAATAGCTCGAAATGCTGCATACGAATCAAGCCAATATGAGTTTCTCGCGCCGAATTCCTGGTATTCAGCGGCTCGCCTGCTCTGAGGATCATCGCACTCAGAGATGACTCTCTCCATTACAGTTTGGTCAAGCAGATTAATATTTCCTGCAAAAGCGGAAATTCCCGCGTAAGGAGAGCCGTATTCATCGGTTGGGCTGACAGGTAAAATCTGCCAATACCTTTGACCTGATTTGGCGAGAAAATCGATGAACTCGGAAGTCTCGCGACCAATAACACCGGGCTTCTGACCTGGTGTTATTGCGGAGTTCTCATCGGCAGGCAGAGAGGTAATGTGAGCAAGCACTCCCATACCAGGCTCAAGAGGCTTTTGTAACCTATAAGCTGGCTGAACGTTTAAAACGGTACAGCCAAGCTGCCACAAAAAGACCTCTGCTTTGCCGTCCTTAACGGGGACTGCTTGGCCACTAATAACATCAATAACCTGCATGTTTTGAGGTACAGAAACATATACTGTTTTAGCATCTGAGCGACTCTTGTTTACTAGGACACAAATTCCAGAGGCATCTTCATCCAGAAGTTGTGCCTGACCATCTTCCTGAAGAGGCTTACGCCAAAATGCCAGAACGTCATCAGATCCACATTCTGGGACAAATGGCTCAAACGAACCATCTACCAGCAGAGGAAGCGTCTTTCTGAGCGCAATAGCATTGCGATACATATGTAAGTAATCCAGGTCTGCTCGCGGACTACTTCCTGGCCATGGCATAGTTGCGCGATTTGTTGGGTCAACAAATCCCTCAACGCCCATCTCATCGCCGTAGTAAATTGATGGAACACCGGGAAGTGTCATCTGCAGCACAGCTGTCTGCCACATACGAGCCTTAGAAAGACCGCGCTGATCAGCAGAAAGTCTGTACGTTACCTGCTCATGAGCAGAAAGAGAATCAGGAGTAGGAGCTCCTGCAACCACGTTAATCAAGCGCTCTTTGTCATGTGTTCCAAATACATTCAGGCACGCATAAAACGCCTCGTGGGGATAGTTTTCCCACAGCTCCTCGAGAGCTGAAACAGTTGCCTCGGCACCAACTTCATTCATCAAAAATGAAAGAATAGATTTGCGCAGAGGGTAATTCATAGGACCGTCAAGCTCGGAGCCCTCAAGATACTGTCTGAGTTTTCCATACGCTCGCTTATTGCTTGCGTCCTCCCAGACCTCTCCAATAATGACCGCATCACTACGCTCTGCAAGTGCAGCAGCACGAATCTTCTGAATAAATGAATCGAAAATTTCATCTGCAACGTCTAAGCGCCAACCGCGAGCACCTCGGCGCAGCCACGTTCTAATAACGCCATTCTCGCCACAAATAAACTCCTGGTAGTCAGGATTTTCAGACACAATAGTTGGCAGTGCGTCAACACCCCACCAACTCTCATACGTTCCATCCTCATGGAAGGTAAACCACTCATCATAGGCAGAACCAGCCTGTTGAACTGCTCCTGGTTCAGAGTAGTTAGAAAATTTATTAAAGTATTTTGAATCAGCGCCACAGTGATTAAAAACGCCATCCAAAATAATGGAAATACCGTGCTCAGCTGCTTTAACGCAGAGGCGTTCAAAATCCTCTACGGTGCCCAAAACGGGATCTACTTCCAAATAATCCGCAATATCGTAGCGATGATTACTGGAAGCAGCATAGATGGGATTCAAATAAAGCGCAGTTATTCCAAGGTTTTCCAAGTAGGAAAGCTTCTCTTCAATACCAGCCAAAGAACCGCCGTAGAAATCCCACTGAGTCACGCGGCCGTTAGCATCTCGCTGATACTCAGGAGTCTTCTCCCAGTCTTCAACCAGCTGGCGAGAAACCCCATTTCTTGGAACAGCAAGCGCCTGCTTGGTACGTTCGTGCCAGTTTGCATCTCGTGCAAACCTGTCAGGGAAAATCTGGTAGACAACTCCACCCTTGTACCAGCTAGGATCTTCTACACCCGCAAAGCTACCTCGAGGCTTATAGCAAGTAATCTGAAATGATGGTGGCTCGCCATAGGCAAAGCTACCAACACCGGTGCATCTATTTTCTTGAGCACCATATGACCAAACTGCTCCGTCAGAAGCCTGAAGCTCAAAACGATACCAAATAAGGCCCGTAGCAGCTGATTTAACAATTGCCTCAAAGCACTGCGCATAGTCAGGTACACCAGTCGGAAGCGCGCCAGCAAAATCACTCTTTTGCATCACAACGCGTTTCTCGCCAGACAGAGCTTGGGCCTCTGAAGACGATTCAGGGCCATACTCCTGCCAGAGACGAAGCGTTACTGATTGAACATCATCGTCCCAAGCAAATAGTCTGATTGTTGCTGAAGTACCTAGTTCTACCGCGCCTTTTGGATCTCTACAAACAATGTTTGAGGTGTTGTGAAAAGCCTGCATTCTTACCAATCTCGACGACGTACATACCTGATAATCTCAGGGTGTAGTAAATGATACACGTCAAGATATTCATTTGCAGCGTTATGCCAACTAAAGTCCTCTGTCATCGCCTGTTTTACAAGATTTGCCCACGCTTGTTTATCATTTCTATACACATCGGCGGCGTACAGAATAATATCTGCCATTTCATCTGCGTTTTGATTGGCAAAACTAAAACCGGTTCCTTCTCCCGTAAACTGGTTGTACGGTTTTACAGAATCTGCCAGACCGCCCGTCTCGCGAACAACAGGAAGCGTGCCATAACGCATAGAAATCATCTGAGAAAGGCCGCAAGGCTCAAACTCTGAGGGCATCAAGAATATATCTGCACCTGCATACATGCGGTGAGAAAGCGCAATATCAAACTCAATACGTGCAGACATACGATTGCCATAGTGCCCATCAAAGAAGCGCATAGCATCTTCTTGTTCAGCGTCACCAGTTCCTAGAACAGCAACCTCAATACCTGCACAAATAAGACGGTCCATCGCATAGCGAATCAGGCCCAAACCTTTCTGGTTAGTCAGGCGCGTAACCATTACCGCAAGAGGTACATCTGGATTTACCTCAAGACCCAGCTCTTCTTGCAATTGACGCTTACACTCAACCTTACCTTCCATATGACGTGCCGAGAAGTTCTGTGGAATATAAGAATCGCTTGCAGGCGACCACGCACCAATATCAATGCCGTTCAGAATTCCGCGCAGAACGCTTTGACGGCGGCGGAAGATGTCATCCATGCCCTCACCGAAGTGCTCTGTCTGCAGCTCACGAGCATACGTTGGGCTCACGGTGAGCAGATAATCAGAGTAGCAAAGCGCACCCTTCATAAAGTTGATAGAGCTTGCGTCACATCTCAGTTGATCAACCGCAGCTGGAATATCAGCAAGGCCAAGCACGTCGCTCAGCATCTTGTCAGTAAACTGGCCTTGGAACTTGACGTTATGAATGGAGAAGACCGTCTTAACGTTGTGGACCTCAGGGACGCCCTGATACTGCTCACGCAGAAATACGGGTGCCAGTGCCGTTTGCCAGTCATTGCAGTGCAGAACGTCGCAGGAGAGCTCTGGGACGTGTGCAATCAGCTCACACAGAGCCTTGGAGAAGAACGCATAGCGCTCTCCATCATCAAAGTAGCCATAAAGGCCATCACGAGCAAAGTAGGACTCGTTATCTACAAAGTAAAAATCAACGCCTTCATGAACCAGATGCCACAGCCCACAATACTCAAAGCGCCACGAAAGAGGCACCTGAAGCTCATAGACCTTTTTCATCTTTTGTTTCCACTCGGGCTTAATAGAGCTGTAGAGTGGCGAGATAACCGCCACTCTTGCTCCTACTTTTTTAAGTGCTTGTGGCAATGAGCCCGAAACATCTCCAAGACCACCCGACTTGGAAAAAGGCGCTACCTCTGAAGTTGCATAGACAACGCGAAGTTTGCGACGCTTGGAGACTTGGGACATTGTTACGCCACCCTCTTATTGTTTTTACGCTGAATAAGAATTTCTTCGCTGGTACCACGAAGCTCAGTACCCGCAGGAATAACGTTAGAGCGATCCACAATAGCGTGCTCGACTACAGAGCCTTCCTTAACAATGCAGCCCTCCATCACAATAGAATCGCGTACTACTGCGCCACGCTCAATGATGACGTTACGACCAAGGATGGAACCAGTAACCGTTCCGCGAATGCGGCAGCCTGCAGAAATAGTGGAGTTACTTACCTTTGAGCCAATCTCAAACTTTGCAGGAGCAGTATCGTGTGCCTTTGTCTTGATGGAGCGCTCTGGAGTAAAGAGTTCATTTGCTGGCATGGGGTTCAAAAGCTCCATGTTAGCCCGATAATAAGAGTTCTTTGAGAAGATAGATGCTACATGACCTTCAAAGTGGAAGGTGCGAACCTTGACGCGGTTATAGTCAGCGTGGAGTGCCTCAAAAAGATCAAGATAATCAGTAGCTTTATACCAATCAAGCATGTCAATAAGCAGGTCGCGCTTGATAATAAAGCAGTCGAGAGAAGCCTCGTCTCCGCGCTGAACACCATTGTGCGTTTTAACTACACGGTCACCGTCAAGCTCAACACCAACAACGTCTCTATCGTTATAACGAGTGGTGTAGGTCATCATAGTGATGTCTGCATCGGACTCAAGGTGCTGGTCAAGCAGCTCGGTAAGATCAGAGTTGAAAACAAAATTTGAAGTGGACAACAGAACATACTCTGCATCAGTTCTCTCAAGATATGGCTTGTTGGAAATCAGATCTCTGAGCAGGAAACGAGCTCCTGCGTGGGAGGTACCAAAAGCAGATCCAGGCAGAATAAATAAACCACCACTCTTACGGTCCAAGTTCCAGTCTTTGCCAGAGCCAAGATGATCGATAAGCGAGCGATAGTTAAAGGGCATGATTACGCCAACGGTACTAATGTCCGAATTAACCATATTTGAAAGAGGAAAATCTACCAAGCGATATCTTCCCAAGAAAGGCATGGATGCAATTGGGCGTACATCATTGGCGATTTCCATATTAGTCGAAGCATAATTGCAGGTAATAAGGCCAATTACTCTATTCATTAGTGCTCACCTCTTTCAACCACTACATCATTTCCAACAACAGCAATCTCCTTGTTCAAATCAGAGCTGCCAATATGGACGTTCTTCTCGACCACAGCGTTCTCGCCAAGAATTGCACGAATAACCACCGCACCAGGTTTAACTTCTGCACCAGGAAGAAGTACGGAGTCAATAACGCGAGCTCCCTCACCAATAACGGCGTCGGTAGACAAAATTGAATGGCGAGAATAACCAAAGATCTGGCATCCGTTGCTTACCAGACAGTCGTCTACCTCGCCAAAAGCGCCAATGTACGCTGGTGGACGGGTGGAAGCATTGGACAAAATAGGGAACTTATCCGAGAAGATATCAAACTTAGGCTCAGAGCCAAGTAGATCCATGCTGGTCTCGTGATAACTTGCAATGGTGCCTACATCGCGCCAGAAACCCTCAAAGCGATAGGCAAAAAGACGTTTACCATCATCAAGCAACGTCGGAATAATATCGCCGCCAAAGTCATGAGAAGATTCAGGATTCTTTGCGTCCTCACGCAAGGTCTCAAGAAGCAGGTCTGTGCTAAAGATATAGATTCCCATGGACGCCAGGTTGGATTCTGGCTCTTTGGGTTTCTCGGAAAACTTGGTGATTCTATCCTCATCATCAATGGACATGATGCCGAAGCGAGAAGTCTCTTCCCAAGGAACAGGCATAACAGCAATGGTGAGGTCTGCGTTGTTCTTCTTATGGCAGGCGAGCATCTCGCCGTAGTCCATACGGTAAAGCTGATCGCCAGAGAGAATTAGTACGTAATCAGGATTATTCTGCTCAATGTAACCAATATTCTGAGTGACGGCATCTGCGGTTCCCGCATACCATGCACCACCAGACTGGGTAGCAAATGGAGGCAGAATAGAAATTCCGCCACCGCGCTCATCAAGGTCCCAAGCACTACCTGATCCCACGTAAGAGTGAAGCAAATACGGACGGTACTGTGTCAAAACACCTACCGTAGAAATTCCTGAATTTGCGCAGTTGGATAACGCAAAGTCAATAATGCGGAACTTGCCACCAAATGAGACGGCAGGTTTAGCTACTTTTGAGGTCAAAGCACCTAAGCGGCTTCCCTGTCCTCCTGCAAGTAGCATTGCAAGACATTCCCTTTTGCTCATATCCAAATCTCCTCTCTCCCCAACAGAGGTCAATATTCTCAACGCCCTACGACGATTGAACCTAAACGCAGATCCTTACACGTGCCAAATATCTTCCATATACTCCCTGATAGTTCTATCAGCCGAGAAGAAACCAGAGTTTGCCGTATTGTGAAGTGCGCGAGCGTTCCAGCTGCGACGATCTGCATAGGACTGAGTAAGCTCTTCCCATGCCTTCACATAGGCATCAAAGTCAATAAGCACCAGGTCAGGATCATTGTTGATCAGCAGATAGTCACGAATTGACTCAAAGTTGCCAGAGAGTCGGCTCAAAGAACCATCGGTCAGCATATTTACAATACGAGCCAGCGTTGGGTTCTGGTTAAGCAGGTTTTGTGCAAAGTAGGTGCCGGAAGCATATACCTGCTGGACCTCGTCTGCACGAAGACCAAAAATCTTGATGTTCTCTGGTCCTGCAAGCTCAGAGATCTCAATATTTGAACCGTCATATGTTCCAAGGGTCAGAGCCGCATTCATCATAAGCTTCATGTTTGAGGTACCAGAAGCCTCTGCGCCAGCAACCGAAATCTGCTCTGAAATATCAGATGCAGCATAGATAAGCTGTGCATTTGAAACAGCAAAGTTTGGAATAAAGACAACCTTAAGGCGGCCCTCAATGCGCTCATCGTTGTTAACTACGTCCGCAACGGAGTGAATCAGTCGAATGACTTCCTTTGCAAAGGTATAGCTCTGAGCAGCCTTACCCGAGAAAATAAAGGTGGTTGGAGCTGGTTTATAGCTTGGGTCACCAAGCATGCGGTTGTAGAGATACAAAATCTTGAAGACGTTAAGCAGCTGACGCTTATATGCATGGAAGCGTTTTACCTGCGTATCAAAGATGGTATTGGTATCCATCTCAACACCAGTTGTCTTCTTGACGTATGCAGCAAGACGCTCTTTTTCTTCTCTCTTTGCAGCGTCCATCTTGTCCAAGAACTCAGCATTGTTCTCAAAAGCAGAAAGCTTCTGAAGTTCATTGGCATCATCAAGCCAGCCGGTACCGATAGCCTCAGTAATAAGCTTTGCGTAAGCGGTATTAGCCTGTGCCAAGAAACGACGGTGGCAGATGCCGTTAGTCTTGTTATTAAAGATTTCTGGACGAAGCTTGTAGAAATCCTTCAAAACACTCTGCTTCAAAATGTTTGTGTGCAGGTCAGAGACACCATTAACCGAGTGGCTAAACAGAATAGAGAGGTTAGCCATACGAACGGTGTTATCCCACAACACAGCTGTTGAGGCGAGAAGATCGGTGTTGCCGTTAGAGTCAGCAAGCAGCTGCTCCTTATAGAGGCGATCAACCTCATCAATAAACATATACAGGCGGGGAAGCAGCTCACGGAAGGTGTTGATAGGCCACTTCTCAAGAGCCTCAGGCATAACGGTGTGGTTGGTATAAGAGATTGCGTTTCTCGCGATATCAAATGCCCTGTTAAAGTCAACGCCATGGTCATCGACAAGCAGACGCATAAGCTCTGGTCCGCACATTGCTGGGTGCGTATCGTTAGTGTGGATGCAGACGTGATCTGCAAAGTGGTCCCAATCCTCACCGTACTTATCCTTGTAAGCACGAAGAATGGTCTGAAGACCAGCGGAGACAAACAGGTACTCCTGCTTCAAGCGAAGAATGCGTCCGTGCTCACCAGAGTCATTTGGATACAAAATGGTTGAAATTGCCTCAACGTCAGAGCGGAACTTATTAGCACGTGCATAATCGCCGGCGTTAAAAGCATCAAGATCAAAGTCTTCCTCTGCTGGTTCTGCAGACCAAAGACGCAGCTTATTTACGGTCTTTGCGCCATAGCCAACAATAGGCACATCGTATGGAACAGCCCTTACTACCTGGCCACCCTCTTGCGAGAACCAGAAGTTGCCATTCTCGTCTTCATGCCTTACAACGGTGCCACCAAAGCGCACTAGTACGCTGGAATCGTCTTTTCTGACTTCCCATGGATATCCATTTGCCAGCCAGTTATCAGTACGCTCTACCTGGCGTCCATCCTTAATTTCCTGACGAAAGAGGCCGTAGCGGTATCTCATGCCGTTACCAAAGCCAGCCATTCCCTCATGTGCCATGGAGTCCAGGAAGCACGCGGCAAGTCTACCCAGACCACCATTGCCAAGGCCAGGGTCTACCTCCTGAGCGGCAAGCTCATGAAGAGAGGTACCCATCTCTTTAAGGCCCTCTGCAACAACGTCGGTAATACCAAGATTGAGCAGGTAATTCTCAAGCAGTGGTCCTAGAAGGAACTCAAGGGAGAAGTAATAGACCTGCTTGTTTGCATGAATATAGGAGGTTGACTGAATTTCTCGCGCCTTTTCTGCAATGAGGTGAGCAAGAACGTTATAGCGCTCCTGATCAGTGCACTCTCCATAGTATTTGCCAAGAATCTTGATGAACTTATCGCGATACTGCTCTTCAAAATCTTGTTTATCGGTAAAAATGTTTTGTCCGTTATTTACGGCCATGCTTCCCCCTCTTTGGAAGTTCTTTCTCAAACGCTAAAACAATGCCACCAAGCGGAGGAACAGACAGTTCTACCGAATAATCTCTTCCATTCCATGCCACTGGCTTGGTGGAAAGTTTCTTAGTATTCACAATACCCGAACCGCCAAACTCTTTTGCGTCGGAATTGAATACTTCTTTCCACACACCTGCAGAAGGCATGCCTAAACGGAATTTCTGATGGGTTGCAACGTCAAAATTGATGAGAATAACCAGGTCCTCGGAAGGCTTTCTTCCGTGGCGAACAAACGAGATGATTGATTGCTCATTATTGTCTGCGTCAATCCAATCAAATCCACGGTTGTCGTAGGCATGCTGCCAAAGTCCTGGATGATTCTTATAGAAATGATTAAGAGCCTTAATAAATGCCTGCTGATGAGCGTGAGTTGGATACTCCTCAGTCAAGTAATACTCAATACCCTCGTAGTAGCGCCATTCAATAAACTGCGCAATCTCGTTGCCCATAAAGTTGAGCTTAGCGCCCGGATGAGTCATCTGATGAAGTGCCAAAGCCCTCATGCCAGCAAACTGTCTCCACCAATCCCCCGGCATGCGCTGAATAAGACTGCACTTACCATGCACAACCTCGTCATGGCTGAGTGGCAGCACAAAATTCTCATTGAACTGATACATGCTGGAGAAGGTCAGAAGACGGTGGTTACCTGGTCTATAAGGGAAATCAGTCTGACAATAGTGCAGCGTATCATTCATCCAGCCCATGTCCCACTTAAGGTTAAAGCCAAGTCCTCCAACCTCTGGAGGATAGGTAACCAGCGGCCATGCTGTGGACTCTTCTGCAATCATCAAAATATCGGGATGTTCTTTTTGAGCAGTCTCGTTGCAGAGACGCAGAAAAGCACTTGCATCCAAATCTTCTTCAGTTCCCTTATGGTTAAAGCGCTTCTGGGAAGGATCGTCGATACCAAAATTCAAATACAGCATGCTACTGACACCGTCAACACGAATGCCATCAGCGTGATAGTCATTCAGCCACATAAGCAGGTTAGAAACAAGGAAGCTTCTAACCTCACCACGAGTAAGATCAAACTTAAGAGTTCCCCAGTTAGGATGCTCTTTTTCTTCAAAGAGCTTGGTACCATCAAACTCCGCAAGACCATGAGCATCGTTACAGAAGCCTCCTGGGACCCAGTCCAAAATGACGCCAATACCAGCCTGATGACAGCAGTCAATAAAGTGTTTGAACTGGGCAGGATTGCCATACCTTGAGGTGGGAGCAAAATAACCCGTTACCTGATAACCCCAAGATCCATCAAAAGGATGCTCCATAACAGGGAGAAGCTCAATGTGGGTGTAGCCCATTTCTTTAACATAGGCTACCAGCTCTTCTGAGAGGTCATCATAGGTGTAAAAGGCATCTACGTTGGTGTCAAAATAGTCCTTGGGTTCTTCAGTCTGCTCTACACTCTCTGTATCAGCAGAATCTTCCTCTTGGGCAGTCAGGTCAGTATGCTGCTTCCAGCTCCCAAGATGAACTTCAAAGATGTTAAGAGGACTATGCAGGAACTTAAGTGTTGCACGCCTTTTCATCCATGCTTCGTCTTCCCAAACGTACACGTCTGGGTCAAACGTAATAGATGCCGTATGTGGTCTGACCTCCGCATAGGTACCATAGGGGTCAGCCTTAAAAATCTTCTGTCCAGAAGCGGATACAATCAGGAATTTATACAATACTTCCGAGGTGATTCCTGGAATAAAACCTTCCCAGATTCCGCCATGATTTGAGCGAGAAAGAACGTTGACGGTATCATCCCAATTATTAAAGTCTCCAACAACAGAGACAGAGGCTGCATTGGGGGCCCAAACCGCAAAATGATAACCTTCAACTCCATCTTCTTGAACCGCAGGGTGTGCACCTAATTTCTTATGACTCTGGAACCATTTTCCTTGCGCAAACAAGTATGCATCCTGGTCACTCACTGCTAACGATGCATTTAACTCTGCCATACTCACCCCCGCGCTTACCAATGAAATCTACGCATCTTATAGATTTGTTATCCATAAAGACTCGTAGTTGATAGTTACTAAGATAAACCATTACAAGGTAAAACACGGTGACAAACAGTCAATATGACTTTCACCGATAAAAAACGACCGTACGCGTTATTTTTTGTTTTTACCGATTTTTGTTAATAATAGTGAATAAAAATTGCAACTAAAAGAAATGGCAGCTTATCCAAATAAACTGCCATTTGATACAAAAACTTTTTATATAACCGTGAAGTGACTTAAGAAAGCTGGCTCCTACACGTCCTCTTCCTAAAGTGATTCTTCAGGTTACTTGCAACTACATCTTACGTGGTACAGCCGTCTCAGCTGAAGGAGCATGAGCGGTAATCGCGTCAAGAGCTGCTGCCTCAAGGTCTTTCTCGCCAGAAGCAACTGCCCTACCGTATGCATCGGTATCAAGAATTGCCTGGCGGAAGCGATCAGTTGTAAAGCCATAAGGAGCACGACCCCACTCGTTGGTCTTCTGAGCTCGCTCAACAATGATGTCCAGGTCAGCGTCAACTGATTCTGGAGTAATGTCCAGGTCAGCTAAGGTAGTTGGAAGACCAAGCTTTCTGTTAAGCGCCACCTGCTCCTCAAGAGCTTTAAGGTTGCCGTCAAAGGCATAAAGAACACAGGTACCAAAGGAAACAACCTCACCATGAAGGTGTTTCTCGCCACGCTCGCCCAGAGCAGTAAAGGCATTGTAGAAGGCATGAGCGGTTGAGGAATTGAAGTAATACGCACCGCGCTCAGCACCAATGTTGGTGGTCATGTTAGACACAACACCAGCGGTAATGATGATGTTAAGAACAACGTTTTCAAATGCTTCAGAAACAATACCAGCACGCTTGTCTGCCAGTGCCTGCTCTGCATTATCAAACAGAGGCTCAATGCAAGCGCCTGCGGCAAGGGCTCGTCCCATAAGAGGGCTGTGGAGCAGCTCAACTTCTCTGGAAGAAAGTTCAACCTCAGGACCCTTAGAGAAGGCATCGCCAATTCCTGCCCAGAAATACTCATCAGGGCTCTCTGCAATAATCTGCGTATCAATAAAGGTATGAACGGGCAGCTCAGCAGGAATGAAGTACGTATCTGCAGAACCGTCCTCTTTATAGAAAACAGCAATTCTTGTTACAGGAGCGCAGTTAGAAGCAAGTGTTGGGAAGGTAAAGTATGGCTTATCCAGGATGGTTGCAATCTCTTTACCCTCATCAATTGCGCGACCGCCGCCAACAAGGAAGAGCATATCAGCAGCAATAACCTCAGGCATTGCTGCAATTCTCTTGGCATTTGCGTGCGTAGAGTTAGTGCCGTAAGAAATCCAAGAAGAAATAGAAACCTCAGAACCCGCAAGTGCAGCCTCAAGCTTTGGACGTGTCTTCTCCATTGCTGTTGGTCCACCAATGACTACAGCATTTTTACCAAAGCGCTTAACAATGTGCAGTACCGACTTATAAGCATCAACACCAATGGTGTATGAAGGCAGATACTCCGTAAAAGTTCCGCGAGATTCCATCTTTTCCATAGCGTCCTCCAAAACCTATCTCAGAAAAGCGAGAATATAACTTTAACTGAACTAGTTATGTTTTTGCAGCATAAATCCTTGAAGTAGCGTTTCTTCTGCTTCTTTATAAGCTGACGAGAAAAACTCTGTATCCAGCATTTGATACTGCGGTGAGCTCACGCTATTTTGGCGATTCTCCTCAGCAATACGCTCTATGACCTGAAGTGTTTGCTCAACATCTGAATGCGTAAACCCATACTGTGGATGAGCTGCGGCAACCGCAAAGAGCTCTTCAGATGCTTCTGGTAGACGATTCATAACAAGCGAGCGCCCGTAAATATCAAAATCTGCTTGCTTACGAATACGCGCATCTTCTCCCGTGGGAATATGATGAGCACGCAAAAATGCCCGTGTATGAGCGTTATACACGTGGTCGCAAACAAGGTGACACCAAATGCCCACGAAAAACTCTCTAAGCTGGCGCTGATCTACTAAGCTGCGCTGCTCAGGTGAACAATACGATACATTTGGCTGAATAAAGTCAGTCTGTAGCAGATACTCAGCAGGATTAAGACCACCCATAAAATTACGCTGATAGCGCCTGTAACTTGGAATAGGCAACGTTCCTGGGTATGACTGATGACTTCGACCGTATCTCACCTTGTGAGAATAGTCTGGAACCATAAAGCCAATGTGCACATCAGGAGCAACGTTTCCAAGCAGAAATGCATCAGGGTAGTGAATATCTACGTCCAAGCAACCGGCTCCTTTCTCAAGGAGCCGGTCAGCATGAGCAATATGTACGTTCCAACTTGGCACTACAATTACCTGCTTATCCGCGAATTTCTCCGCCGGTAGAACGAAGAACTTTCTCCACAAGCTTTGTATGGGTCTTCTCGACCTCTTCTGAAGTAAGCGTTCTGTCGTCTGCGCGATACGTTAGTGAGAAGGCCATGGACTTCTTGCCCTCACCAACACGCAGCGGATCGCGGTACACGTCAAAGAGTCTGATGTCGCAGAGGAGCTTGCCACCAGCAGACTTCAAACGCTGAACCAACTGCTCAGCAGTAACGCTCTCGTCAACAACAATTGCCAGGTCAATGGAGATACCTGGGTAGGTTGGAGGCTCAACAATAGGAAGGTCTTTCTGAGAAAGACGCAAGAGCGAAGCCACAGAAATCTCAAAGGCAATGACTGGAACCTCAATGTCAAAGTTCTGGAGCGACAAAGGATGAATGTTTCCAACCCAACCGATTGTCTCGCTACCTGCAAGAATCTCAGCAGCGCGACCAGGCTGCAGCCAACCGTATTGCTCTGGCTCAGCTACACGGAAACGAACCTTAGGGATGCGAAGTGCCTCAAGCAGACCCTCAACAATGCCCTTAGCATCAAAGAAATCGTAAGCTGGATACTTGGCATTCCATGCATCATCTGCTGGACGACCAACCAATACGCCACAGACGTAACTGGGCTCATCTGGCTGGCTCTTATCCTTGTGTCCAAAGAGCACGCGGCCCAGCTCATACATGGCAATATTAGAGACACCATGAGCAAGGTTGTATGCAATAGAGCGCAGAAGACCTGGGACAATAGAGCGGCGCATCTCAGACTGATCAGCAACAAGTGGGCTAATAACCTTTACAGGCACGCCTCTTCCCTCTTCGCTCATACCAAGCTTAGAGAGGTCATCTGGACTTGCAAACAAATATGACTTTGTCTCGTTGAGGCCAAGGGAGCGCAGCGTGCGGCCAATCTTTCTAATCTGACGCTGATCTGAGGTCAAACCGCCTGCATGGTTTCTAGCAGCAGGAAGCGTAGCCTCAATATCACCTTCACCCCACAGGCGAACGATCTCCTCAATAAGGTCAACCTCGCGCGTAAGGTCTGGGCGGTTTGTAGGAGCAATAACGCTCAGCTCTCCGTTATCTGCTGGAGCAACCTTGCAGCCAAGGCGCGTAAGGCGAGAAACCATAAACTCTTCTGGGATCTGAGCACCTGCAAGTGCACAAACGCGCTCTGGACGAAGCGTAATAGCTACTGCCTCTTTTACCTTTGGATATACATCAACAATACCAGGGCAAACCTCAGCACCACAGCACTCCTCAAAGAGTGCTGCTGCAATATCTGCAACAGATGCGCAACCGTTTGGATCCACAAGACGCTCGTAGCGAATAGAAGCCTCGCTCATCAGATCAAGGTTTCTGCTGGTACGGCTAATGTGGCCGTTATCAAAGACAGCGGATTCCAAAAGGACATCAACGGTATTCTCGGTAATCTCAGAATCCAGGCCACCCATAACACCAGCAAGTGCAATAGGAGTTTTACCGTTATCTGTGATGACCGTCATATCGGACGTGAGCTCGCGGTCTTCTCCGTCAAGCGTCACAATGTGCTCACCGTCTTCTGCAGCACGAACCACAATGTGGTACTTGCCATCTTCCTTGGTAAGTTTTCCGAGGTCAAAAGCATGTAGAGGCTGGCCAGTCAAGTACATCACGTAGTTAGTAACATCAACAACGTTGTTGATTGAGCGGCCACCACAAGCCGTAACGCGACGAGCAAGCCACTCAGGGCTTGGGCCAATCTTGACGTTTCGAACCACGCGAGCAGTGTACCTTGAGCAGAGCTCAAGATCAGCAATGGTAACATCAACCTGCTCAGATGCATCTGCGCCAGACTCAGACGTAACACGTGGAAGCTCAATATGGGTGTCAGTGTCATACATTGCAGAAACCTCAACAGCCATACCAGTCATAGAAAGGCAGTCGGGGCGGTTAGGGGTAATCTCACAATCAAGAACTACGT
>JABZHD010000140.1 GCA_015259045.1 Atopobium sp.
GCCGCGTTGCTTCAGGAGATCAGTTTGTAAGTTCATCAGAGTTAGCAGACCACATCTACACAACGTTTAGTGCTGACTGTTGCGAGATGGAGGGCGCTTCAATCGCCCAGGTTGCTTGGCTTAACCACACACCGTTTGTGGTGATTAGGCTTATGTCCGATAAGCCCGGCACTACTTCAAGCGTTGATTATTTGACGTTTGAGCATGAGGCTTCTGAGCGCTCCGCCAGAATTACTGCAGCTATTATCAAAAAGCTTGCCTAGTAACCTGAGGTGTCCTTTTGAGGCAACTCTTCTGGGTTAACTGAGTAGCTCTTCCGGGTCAGTTTGCACTTTTCATAAGAGGGAAGGCAGGGCGTAAGAAACAACTTGCGCTGATTTAGCTATTCGAATGTTTTTAAACATAATTGAACGATATTTCGATTATCATTGTCCCGTTATGAAAGTGGTTTGAAAGGTACCGAATGATAACCCTCGGACACTTTTTTGAGATGATGGTTGCCAATCCGTTTTTGGCCCTCGTCATTGTCCTTGTTTTTGGATGCATTTTTGTAAATGGTGCAACCGACGCGGCTAATGCTATTGCAGAGGCTGTTGGAACTCGTTCAATTAAAGTTAACCATGCAATTATCATGAGTGTTGTATGCAACTTTGTTGGTTTGGTGGCTATGTGCCTCATTTCAACTGCAGTTGCAGACACAATTCTGGGTATGGTTGACTTTGGTAGCAATAACCATGAGGCTCTTGTTGCTCTTGCCGCAGGCTGTGTTGGTATTGTTACTTGGGCAGTAGGAGCTTGGGCTTTAGGTATTCCAACTTCTGAGTCACACGCCCTTATTGCAGGTCTCACCGGTGCAGCACTTGCTATTCATGGTGATTTTGGTGCAGTTAACTGGGGCGAGTGGAGCAAGGTTTTAATTGGTCTGCTCTTCTCAACCACATTAGGTTTTGCCGCTGGCTGGATCATTGTTAAAGCAATTAACAAGCTCTGCGTTAATGTTGATCGACAGCGCGCTGATGAGATGTTTGGCCATTTGCAGGTTGTTGGCTCAGCATTTGTTGCGGCTATGCATGGTGCACAAGATGGCCAGAAGTTCATGTCCATTGCCATGCTTGCAATTGCACTTTCCGCAGGTCATGGAGCTGCTGGTGCAGATGTGTTCCCGCTCTGGCTGCAGGTACTGTGTGCTGCTCTTATGTCTATCGGCACTGCAATTGGCGGAAGAAAGATTATTAAAAAAGTCGGAATGGAAATGGTAAAGCTTGAGCGTTATCAGGGCTTTGCTGCGTCTTTCTCGGCATCTGCATCTTTGCTGCTTTCCACACTGACTGGTCTTCCTGTTTCAACAACTCATACAAAAATGACCGCCATGATGGGCGCGGGTGCTGCAAAAAATATTCGTTCAGTTAACTGGGGTGTTGCAAAAGAAATGGTAGCAGCATGGGTGTTTACTTTCCCTGGCTGCGGACTTATTGGTTTTCTTTTTGCAAAACTGTTCCTGATGATTTTCTAAGTACGTATAACTGTCTTTTACGAGTTCTATTGAACCACTCAACTTTATTGGAGGATTCATGCTAGGTAAGCCAAAAGAGGACGTCTTCTACACTATGTTCCGCGAGTTTGGCGACAAAATTGTAGAAACCGCTGAAGAGTATGCGGTCATTATGGAAGGCTATCCTGAGACTGCCGCGCGTATTCCTCAGATGAAGGTTTACGAGCGTGAGTGTGACGAGAAGGTCCAGCACATTATGAAGGAGCTTTACGCTTCCTTTGTCACACCATTTGAGCGCGAGGACATCTCCGATTTGGCTCTTCGTCTTGATGACATTGTTGACGGAATGAATTCTGTTGCAGAGCGTCTTGATCTCTTTAACGTTGACGACACTCGTAAAGAGGCTATGCAGCTTGCTGAACTTACCCTTCGCGCATGCAAGACGGTCCAGGAGATGCTGAGTGTTTTGAGCGATTACAAGAAAGATTCTACCGTTATGGAGAAGGCCATTGCCGTTGGTCACGTTGAGGACGAGGGAGACCTTATTTACCACAACGCTCTCTCTCGCTTGTTCCGTGATGAAATGCCTGGTCGCCACACGGTTGCTTGGCTTCGTATTTTTGACCGCATGGAGACTGTTCTTGATTCCTGTGATGACGCGGCGGGAGTTGTTCGCTCCGTTGTTATGAAGAACGCTTAAGTTCTTTTTCTGCTAACGGTATATACAGACTAAAAACTGCCTTCCGCCGGGAGGCAGTTTTTATATTCTCTTTTTGTCCGGTATTGGGGTTAAACTGTTTATATAAAAGAAAGTGGAGGTGCCATGAGCGGCTTCAAGCGTTTTTGCTACATACTTTATGTTCTTGCAAGTGCATTTGTATTTTTAGCTCTTGCTTTAACGTGGTTTGGTCCTTGGACACATCAGGCAACTAACCTCTTGTTCACCAAGCCATATCTTATTGCGCTTAACGCTTGTGCATCAATTAGCATCTTTGGCCTTGTAGTGGTTTTGTTTAGAGCTCTGTTCATTAGAAAAACAGTAAAGCTCACGGTGGCCACTGTTGAGGGCGGAACAATCTCTGTCACTAAAGATGCCATTTCTTCTCAGGCGGCCCATATCATTGAAGAAGATGGAACGTGCTTAGCTCACCGTGTTAACGTGCAGATTTCTAAAAATAATTCTGTAGCTGTACAGATTGATATTCTTCCTAAAGAGCCTGTTGATGTTACTGCTAAGGGCTCTGAGTTCTACAACGCGCTTCAGTCTGGTCTTGCTATCGTGTGCGGACCTTGTGTTTCTAGCATCAATCTTTCTTTTATCAAGCCAAGTTCCTTCTCGCCAAAAGATGAAGAAGGTACGTCTTCGTCTCAGTCAAAAGAGGTTGTGCCAGAACCAGAGATTGTAGAAGAGCAAACGTATGAACAGCCTTCCAATCAGGCTTCTGCGCAGCAGACTGGTCAAGACATTCGATTGAGCATTTCAGAGCCAGACGCAAAGGAGGTCAAAGACAATGGATAAAAGCTTTTTCCAAAAGATACAAGAACAGTGCAAAAAATATGTCGTTGGCCATCCGGGTGCCATTATTGGTGGATTTTTAGGCCTATTGTTTGCAATTCTTT
>JABZHD010000141.1 GCA_015259045.1 Atopobium sp.
TTTTTGTATGGATTGCCTGTCAGCGTTTCTGCAGTTGAGCAAGCTTTATCACAGGTTGTAACAATCCAAGCCTCTTTGGTATGAGGCGGAATAGGAACAAGAGGAAACATGTGGTGCAAGATGATGTCTTCCTCAACAGGCGTTAAATCAGGAAAGTCTTCGCGGGCATTATCAAGTGCATGACGAGGGTGAGTAAATCCGTGCCAATTGTCCGGTGCGGCCTCGTGATCATGCCAATCGTAAAGATAGTAGTCATGAAGGAGTGCGCCACGTACAAGCGCGCGTTCATCAACTTTGATACCAGCGTTCATAGCAAAGGCAAGGCTGCTATAAGCAACTGCAATAACGTGGTCGAGTGTGCTGGTAGTTCCATGTTGTGTAAAAGTTGCAAGTTGATAGAGTCTTCCAGACTTCAGAATAGGAGTTGAAAGCTCATCGAACCTCTCGCGAATTTTAGAAACGTCAACCAAAAAATATCCCATCAACTGCGTGTACACTACAGAAGTCTCTGCGCGTACCCTAGTAATGTTTCTATAAAAGATTAGTTAATCTGACGGTTACGTGCAATCTTTTTGGCTGAATGTTACGAAAACGAAAGAATAGAAAACGCAAGCTTTGGCAGCGCCTATTATGACGTTTACCTGCGCTTACGCTTTCTTGCTGTAAGAGCTCATGTGGTCCACCACAACGTTTACCGCACCTGGAAGGCAGCGAGCGGAGTAAGCGTAGATGTCGTGGCAGGTAACCTCGCCATTTACTTCAAGAGGCATAGGCGCCGTTGATTCAACGGTAATTTCTCTGCCGCTAAAGCTATTGAGGTAAGGCCTACCAAGCGAGTCTCCCGTGCGATCAAAGAAGCCAGAGAGCAGTGGACGTACCAGCTTTGCAGTCATGTGAGTTTCAATGACAATAACCTCAAGCAGGCCGTCATTCATACGATTACCAGGGGCTAATTCAATTCCTGCTTGCATCATAGAACTGTTTGCAATGAGGCAACCAATGCCTTGAAGCTCATGGACTTTGCCGTCAACGGTAATCTTGAAGTCATGAACTGGAGGCATAAGGTTGGCAAGGGCTGCCGTAAAGTATGCGGCTTCTCCAAAGGTTTGCTTGTGGGGGATAGCTGAACGCATAATCTCGGCATCAAGACCCGTACCAGCCATTAAAGGCACGCCAGCTACATGAGTTTCTCCCGATACGGTGGTCCAGGTAATTTCACCCAGGTCAAGACGTGCGGTCTGAAGGTTTCTGCAGGCCAGTGCCAGTGCGTTAGGTTCAGGTGCGTTTCCGATACTTGCGGCCAGAAGATTGGCTGTTCCAGAAGGGAAGACCAAAATAGGCGTCTGACAGCCTCTAAGGCCGTAGAGCAGGCTAGATACGGTGCCATCGCCGCCCGAAAGCACCACTACGTCAAAATCTTCGGGCTGAACAGAACTCAGGACCTCGTCTGTGTGCCAATGGCTTTCGACGAGTTTTACCAGGCATTCGTCGCCACACTTCAGAAGAGCGCGCTCAAATTCAAAGATTGCATCAGAGCTAAAACCCGAGCAAGGATTGTGAATGATGAGGGTTCTCATATATCCTCCGAAGATTTGCGACAAGCTGGTATATCATTTTGATACGTATGAGTGTATCGCTTTACGTCAGGTACTTAATCGGCAATTGGATGGACGCATTGTATATAGCAACCTCAGAAGAACTTTCCGCATTTTGTGAGCGAGCAAAGACCTCGCATATCCTTGCAGTTGATACGGAGTTTCTTCGCGAGAAAACCTACTTCCCCAAGCTTTGCCTGGTGCAGGTTTCTACAGGTTCCGAGATTGTCGCAATTGATCCGCTGCTTATTGATGACCTTACTCCTCTTAAAGAGCTCCTGGAAAACCCGCAGATTGTCAAGATTTTCCATGCATGCTCACAGGACCTTGAGGTCTTGCTAGAAAAAATGGACTGTGCATGCGCGCCTGTTTTTGATACGCAGGTAGCAGCCGCATTTTTAGGTATGCGTCAGCAGGTAAGCTACGCCGGGTTGGTAGAAAATTTTGCTAACGTTAAGCTTGCCAAGGCTGAGTCTTTAACAGACTGGTCAAAGCGACCGCTTGATAAAGAACAGCTGGTATATGCCGAGGATGACGTGAGATATCTTCCTGCAATCTATCATCAAATGATCGAGAAACTCATCAAGCTTGACCGTTTGAGCTGGGTAAAGCCAGAGATGGACCAGCACACCAATATTGAACAGTATCGTCGAGACCCCTATCAGGCATATCTTCGTTTGAAGCGCTCTGGTTCGCTTACGCGCAGACAGCTTGCCATTGCTCGAGAGGTTTGTGCTTGGCGAGAAGATACTGCAGCTAAAAGAGATGTTCCACGTAAATGGGTGCTTTCTGATGATCTCATTATTGAGATTTGTCGTCGTGTCCCTACAACACCCGATAGACTACGCAAAATTCGTGGTACCGAGCAGATTTCTCAAGGTGGGGTAGTGCATCTTTTGGATGCAATCAAACGAGGTCAAAAGACCCCCGCTGATCAGTGCCCAAAAATTGAGCATCATGCTCATCCTTCAGCTGGTTCTGAAGGTGTTGTTGAGCTTATGTATGCCCTTATTAGGATTGTTTCAGAAAAAGAAGGAATTGCATCTCCTTTAATTGCCAATAAGGACGATCTAACTGATTTGCTTTTGGATAAGGTTGATGCAAGACTTAAAGCTGGATGGCGCTATCAATTAGTGGGCAAGCAGCTTGTTGGACTACTCAATGGCGAGGTAGGACTTACCGTCAAAAACGGTCGAGTAGAGCTGTTGTAATAGAGGCTCTTTAACCTAGGGCAAGTATGATCACTCATTCAAACCTGACTTTTTGTCCGGTGAGTTGGGTATACTCATCTTTATACATAGATAGGAGAAAAATATGTATTACTCTGGTGCGTTTATCCCATACGTTATTTTAGTTGTTGCCTCTTTGGTGCTTGGATTAGGTACTCAGTGGTACATCAAGCATGAATTTAAAAAGTATTCCTTAGTTCCTTCAGGGTTTAATGCCACTGGCGCTTCTGTTGCTCGCGCCATGATGGACACAAATGGAGCAGCTAATGTTGGTATCAAGAGGAT
>JABZHD010000142.1:0-483 GCA_015259045.1 Atopobium sp.
TACTGGTCCGTTAACTGATACAAACTTAACGTCTACGCCTAGCTGATCTGCAATTGCAGAAGCTATTTCAACGTCAATTCCCTGCAATGTTCCAGCTTCTGAGGCCACAACCATTGGAGCTGTTACTGACTGAGTACGTAGACCTACGGTCAAAGTGCCAGCTGTGTGCAGTGAGGAATCAGGAATCTTCTGCTGACGGGCTTCTCGCTTCTCTTGAATTGCCTCTTGCACCGACTTGACGTGGAACCATTTGTCCAAATCAATGTTGATAGGACCAATGGAGCATCCTGTTAAAACAACAGCAAGTGCTATAAGAAGTAACACCTTAAGAGAGCTTTTACCGCGCGTCATCAGAACTCCTTCTTCTATTCAGGCGTCTTTTCAGCTGACCTGGTATTTGACCCCACACTCGCATACTGGAACGTTTGCTTTGCTGCCGCAGCAGCTCCACTAGTAGTTCTCTCGCCTGCGAGACCCTTTGTC
>JABZHD010000142.1:493-3096 GCA_015259045.1 Atopobium sp.
GACGAGCCATGATCGTTTACGTGCGCACACGCAAACTTACGTGGATCCCTTTGACCTCGTCTGTCATGGACTAAAAGCTCACAGAGAACTTCGCAACCACAGACCTGAAAAGACTTATCAAGTATAGCCGTTTGCAACCATAGGTAACTCACCATACGCGAGCTAATGCGCCTACGGTTACAGAATGCACGCCTGCGGCACAAAGTACCCTTGTAGCTTCTCTAATTGATGCTCCCGTAGTTACAACATCATCTAAAAGTAAAATATTTGATTGATTAACCGGCACAGTACAAGCAATACTTCCTTTCAAATTTATTTGCCTTTGAGCGGACGAGAGTGTTCTTTGGTCCTTTGCATGAGGACGTATAAGCACATCATACAAAGGTAAACCTGTAAGCTGGCAAAACGATTGAGCTACCAGCTCCATATGGTCAAAACCTCTGCGCGCGTACGCTTCTGCAGTTGCTGGAATAAAGGAAACGCCATCAATTTTTGAACTATCAAAGCGAGAGGTACCGTCACGAGCTTTCCATGCTGAGGCTTCTTCAAGCGCACACAATAGAGCTGCGGCAATTACCGGCGCCAGTCGAAGCTCGTGTCCATCCTTAAGCGTCAAGATCAACCGTGCAGGAGGGCCCTTAAATCCCATGGCACAAATGACCGCTCTACTCTCCCACTGAACAGGTCGTTTCTTTTTATCTGCACACTCTGAACAAACAAGCTTCCCGTATGGAGCGCCGCAATTAGGACATGCCCACTGCTGAGAAATCCATGGCAGCTTTGCCCGACACTCATCGCAGAGGAGCTGACCGGGTTTCTCGCACACGACACAGCGTGTAGGAGCAAGCAGCTCAAGTGTTGAGTTTGCCGTTGCGGTAAGGATAGATGTAGGTTGCATTTTTACCCCCAAAATCTGGGGGCTGACAGTGAATACAGTCTAGATCAAAGGTCACAAAATGGAAGGTATTTTAGGTAAACGGAAAAAGATGGCTTATCTAAAGCTCCTACCAGTGAGATTGTATTTTGTGAGGATTCGGCTAACGGATGTTTGCCACGGAAGCCATAACAAAATCAAAAAAACAAGCGTTGCTACGCCGTGCGTTAAATCAAGCGGAATTGAAGCCGCAAACGCGAGAAGAGCGGATTCAAGCGTTAAAGGATGTACAAATCCAATAACAAAGTACACGTTCATTACAAGGCCAAAGAATGGCCCGGATATAAATGCCCAGATCATAAGCAAGAAAGGTGGAAGCTTGTGGGGTTTCTCGTCTTGTTGGACGGATGGGTGATTAGAAGATGCAGGGCGAGCTGAGGTAAAAGTTGCAAGAAGGCCTCCCAAGTAACCAACAAGCCCCCACGCATACATCTGCCATGGTGTCCACGAGCCCTGGCCAAAGAAAACGTTTGAAAGAAGCGCAGATAAGGCACCTACCAAAAAGCCCGCATGCCTGCCAAGAAACGCTCCCGCGAAGATAGCAACTGCGGAAACAGGCTTTACGTACGCGAGTGGCGCAAAGGCAATTCTTCCCGCAGCACCTAAGGCGCTAAAGACGGCAGTAGGTACCAAATTGGCAACTGAGGGCTTCTTTGCCTCAAAACTTAACATAAATAATGCAACTGAAATGATCGCTAAAATAATTGAAGATACCGCGGTAAAATCGGGAAAATATATCATTTCAACAGCAAGAATAATAGGTGTAGCAAAGAGTGCCACAACCTCTAAGACTATTGATAACGTGTGCCGATTATCCACAAGAACCTCACGCTTACCGTCAAAATAAAAATATCGAGAAGGTCTGTCTTATTTTGGCATAAGATGATTTAAAACTACAACAAGGAGGTCTTCATGATCTATCTGGGAAACTTTAGCTACAACGACGAGCTTGACTCTTCGGACAACTACTGTCTTATGCCTTGCATTGTTGAGGCAGATTCCACAGATCATGCGCTTGAGCTTTTCTCGGAGCACCTTATTGAGGTTGCAAAGTCATCTGACCTGCTTGACGGCGCAAAAGAGATTTTCTTGGATTCCATTGTTGAGCTGGGAGAAGTTCCAACCACTCCTCTGATTGCTCAGTGGCAAAAGATTATGCCTGCAGGAGTTGGTCTGTGCAGCATTACCAGCGCTCTTCCAACACTTGAGTTTGATGATGAGACGGCCAATGCCTACGGCTTCAATGAGCATTCTCACGATCATGAAGAAGATGAAGAGGAGCATGAACACGAGGAGTTTGGCGACATCAACGATCTTGACGATGAGCTTCTTGAGGAGCTTGGTCAGGACGAGGAGCCGTTCTTAAGGTTCTAGCTTCCTATTCCGCCGACCATACCCAAGATTTCTCAAAGAACTCTGAGGTTGGCTCTGTCAGAGAAATCTGGCCATCAAAAACTAGAGAAACGTTATCAGCAACGCGCGATATCAACTGCATGTCGTGCGTTGCTACTAGTATGGTCGTACCTTCTGCTTGTGCGTAAGAGAGCAGGTTGATAACGGCTTCTTTGGTCGGAGCATCCAAACCCTTTGTGGGCTCGTCAAGAATGAGCAGACGCGCCTTTGTGAGCATCACTTTTACCAGCGCCAAAAGTTGCTGCTGTCCGCCAGA
>JABZHD010000143.1 GCA_015259045.1 Atopobium sp.
CAGCTAAAGGTGGTCTTGCCGCAACTCCAAGCGCTCCTACCGCATGCGCAAGTTGCACCGGCTGTGCCCCTCTTGACCAGGCGCTTATTGATGCAGAACGCATGCTCAGCTCAAATACGAGAGACGTTCCTTGCGCTTAGAGATGCGTTTTGTATAATATTTTTTGCTGCAAACAGAATTTCTTGAAATTATTGCTTGCATCTCTGACGAGTCTCCTTTATAGTTATTTCTCGCGCTGATGCGCACGGATGACATCTTGGGATATCGTCTAGTGGTAGGACAGCGGATTCTGGTTCCGTCAACGGGAGTTCGACTCTCTCTATCCCAGCCATGTCCTCCCAGTCATACATGGCCCGTTCGTCTAGCGGTTCAGGACGCCGCCCTCTCAAGGCGGAGATCACCAGTTCGAATCTGGTACGGGCTACCAAATGTTCAAGGACTTCTTCGGAAGTCCTTTTTTGTTTATCTCAACACCACTTTTGCTTCTATCGTAAAATAGACCAGTCTGTTTGAAATAACTGTCACGCCCAGTCGTGTGACCCAGAAGTATAAGAATTTTTACTAACACCTTGATTGGATCAGGATGTGGCTTGAGTTCTTCCAAAGTGTAGTTGTCATTATTGCCCTGCTCTACGTGCCGGGCGTCATTATGTTGCATGCTTCCGGCATGCCAAAGCCCTGGGCACTTGTTAGCGCTCCTTTGGTCAGCTGCGCACTCTTCTTTATTGAGGGAGAGATCTTTAGCGCACTGAACATCCCCATCCCCTTGTCTGTAATGGTTCTTGTTCCTCTACTTATTGCAGCTCTGGTCAATGGCTACGTTTTTTATGTTGCTCCTAAACACAAAGAACATCACAGAGGCGAGAAACCCAACAAATCCAAAGCAATGCGCGCTGTCAAGCAATCAACTAGCCCTGTACCAGCATTTATCTGCGAAGAACTCCCCTTCTGGATGCCCCTTCTGTATGTTGCAGTTGGTCTTCTTACCGTAGGACTTCTCTTCTTACCCACCCTGCCCTCTGCCAGCTCCTTTGTGCAGGGCTGGGACATTGTGCATCACTTAGATGTCACGCAGGCAATGATTGAGTCTCAAAAGTACTCATCCATTCACTATGACTTTTATAGCACCGTCGAAACTGCCATTACTCCTTGGGAACCGGGCTCCTCAGGATTTTATCCTTCAGGCTGGAACATCATTGTTGCACTAACAACGCAGCTTGTTTCTACAACCGTTCCTATTGCGGGTAATGCACTCAACTTTGTCAGTGCAGCAATTATCTTTCCGCTCTCAATCTGCTCACTTATTGCAAAAGTTCTTCCTAAACATCGCATTGCGCTTATCAGTGGAGCTTTTGTTTGCCTAGCATTTTTTGTTTTCCCTTGGTCGCTTCTCATCTATGGACCAATCTTTCCTAACACCGTAGCCTTCTGTGTAATGCCTTCTATTTGGTGGATTTTTATGCAGATGACTCGCTCAAAAACACCAAAACACGACCTTATCTGGCTTATTGTCATATTTGTTCTTGGCTTGATTACCCTCTTTATCTTGCATCCTTCCACGATTTTCTCGTCAATTGTTGTTCTTCTGCCTTGGAGTTTTGCGCGCATTGGAGAGTCAAAACGCAGAGTTGTTCTCTTTGGAAAACAAATCAAGCCTGTCACGCTGGCATACGTATTCTTTATCTTTGCGCTGGTTATTTGGTCTGTTTTCTACTACGTTTTGATTGTTCGAGGCGTGGCTCTCAATTTCTGGTGGAGCGCCTACTCGAGCCTGCAAGATGCTATTTTGCACGCCCTTGGCATGGACTTTATTGGACAGTCGTACGCAGGTGGAGAGCTTGTTTCTCCACAACCGGTACTTTCAATCTGCGTGCTTGTAGGCGCTGTATGGACGTTTAAGCACAAGCAGGCTCGATGGATGGTATCTGCCTTTATGTACCTGTCTATACTCTGCATTTTTATTATTACGTTTGACGTTCCACTCAAGGGATATCTCTCGGGATTTTGGTATACCGATCCATTCCGCATTGCAGCAAGCTGCGTCATTATGGCAATTCCGCTGGCAGCGCTTGGCCTGGCAACTCTTGCCGAAGCTGTGCTGGAAACGTTTGCCTCCTGGAGAGAAAAAGCTTCTCAGGCTCAGACCAAAGCTCAGACCTGCGTCTTTTGTACTGTTTGGGCTAAACCTCTGATTGCTGGCGCAGTTATTGCGTGTGTAATTGTGCTCAACTATGTAGTCCCTATGCCAAATCTTAAATCGGAAGAGCCAATTCCTGCCGCTACTGCCTTTAAACAGGCTTCCGAGAAGGCCTATGGTGATCACTACATTTTGACATCGGAAGAATTGGAGTTTTTACGTCGCGTGGAGCTTACCGTTCCTGCAGGTGCTGTTATTGCAAACCTACCTCAAGATGGCAGTCTCTGGGCGTATGGCACTAACGACTTACATGTGCTCTGGCGCTTCCCTAACGGCTATGACGCTTCAGAACGTCCTGCAAGTGCAATTCTTCGTAAACGCCTTAATCGCATTGCGAGCGACCCTGAGGTGCTTCAGACGGTACGCGACCTTAACGTACAATACGTCCTTATTCTGAACAACGTTGTTGATTACTCCAACGCTGTTACCAGTACCTACAAACCTGGAACCTTCAGAGGTATCACGCAAATAACAGACACCACCCCAGGTTTCGAGGTGGTGCTGGAAGAAGGTTCTATGAGGTTGTACAAGATTACCTTGTAAGAACGTTATGCCTGAATTGCAGAAACTGCGTCCTTAAGCTCCTGAACACGATCAGTTGCTTCCCATGTGAAGTCTGGGTCTTTGCGGCCAAAGTGTCCGTATGCTGCTGTCTTAGAGAAGATAGGACGGCGCAGCTTAAGGTCTCTGATAATGGCACCAGGACGAAGATCAAAGACCTTCTCGATAGCCTGCTCAATAACAGCATCGTCAACAATGCCAGTGCCAAAAGTATCAACCATGATAGACAGTGGATGAGAAACACCAATGGCGTAGGCAAGCTGAGCTTCGCACTTCTTTGCAAGGCCTGCTGCTACGACGTTTTTGGCAACCCAGCGCGCTGCATATGCT
>JABZHD010000144.1 GCA_015259045.1 Atopobium sp.
GTCGTGCACATGCTAATGGCGTAAAGACTTTGATTGGCGGTGCTGACACCTTCCGTGCAGCTGCAATTGAGCAGCTGCAGGTATGGGGAGAGCGTTCTGGTATTGAGGTAGTAACCAGAGAGCGTGGTGCTGACCCTGCAAGCGTTTGTTTTGAGGTTGTTGAAACGGCAGAAAAACAAGGCACTGAGCTGGTGCTTATTGATACTGCCGGACGTCTGCACACTTCATCCGATCTGATGCGTGAGCTTGCTAAAGTTGTTTCAGTTACCAGAAAGCGCGCAGGAGATATGCCCGTAAGTGTTGTCTTGGTTATTGATGCAACTACCGGTCAAAACGGCCTTAATCAGGCAAAAGAGTTTAACGACGCACTGTCTTTGGACGGTCTTATTGTTACCAAGCTTGATGGTACCGCAAAGGGAGGAATTGCTCTGGCAATTTCAAACCAGCTTAACCTGCCTATTTATCGTATTGGTGTGGGCGAGTCAATTGATGATCTTCAGACGTTTGATGCTCGTTCATTCTGTGAAGCACTTGTTGGTGAGGGAGTTCAGTAATGTTTAACAGCCTGCAAGATAGACTGCAAAATACATTTTCCGCTCTGCGCGGAAAGGGCCGTCTCACTGAGGACGATATCAATTCCGCAATGCGAGAAATTCGCATGGCTCTTCTCGAGGCTGACGTTAACTACAAGGTAGTTAAAGAGTTTGTTGGCCGCTGTAAAGAGCAGTGCATGACCGCTGACGTGCTGGAATCTCTGTCTCCAGCTCAAAACGTTGTTCGAATTGTTCTGGATGAGCTCACGGCGCTGCTTGGTTCAACCGAGTCCAAGCTTACGCTGGCGCAGAACCGCATTCCAAACGTCATTATGCTTGTTGGTCTTCAGGGCTCCGGTAAGACAACCGCAGCTGCAAAGCTTGCCTACTTGCTTAAGTCCCAGGGAAAGAATCCTCTGCTTGCCGCCTGCGACGTTCACCGTCCCGCAGCAGCAGATCAGCTTGAAACGCTTGGCTCTGAGATTGGCGTGCCAGTCTATCGCGGTGATGGCAAAGACGCAGTTGCTATTGCGTCTCAGGCTATCCAGGAGGCTGTTGACCACCTCAACGACCTGGTAATTGTCGATACCGCTGGCCGTCTTCAAATTGACGAAGAAATGATGGAAGAGGCCGTTGCTATTAAGCGTGCCGTCAAGCCAGATCAGATTCTTATGGTTGTCGACGCCATGACCGGTCAGGATATTGTCAATGTTGTCAGCACCTTCGCCGAGCGCGTAGACTTTGACGGCGTTATCATGTCCAAGCTTGATGGCGATGCTCGCGGCGGTGGCGCACTTTCCGTACGCGAGGTTACCGGCAAGCCTATCAAGTTTGTTTCTATGGGCGAGAAACCCGATTCACTTGAGGTTTTCCACCCAGATCGTATGGCCAAGCGCATTCTTGGCATGGGCGACGTTATCTCTATTGTCGAGAAGGCCCAGCAGGCAGCAGATGAGAAGCAGGTCGAAGATGCTGAGCGCATGTTGCGTGAAGGCTTTACTATGGATGACCTGCTCAATCAGATGAACCAAATTCGCAAGATGGGTGGTCTTGCAAAGCTTATTGGCGCTCTACCCGGTGGTGACCGCATGATGGCCCAGCAGGGTGGTGTGGATGATAGCTCTATGGGAAAGATTGAAGCTATCATTCATTCCATGACTAAAGAAGAGCGTGCACGTCCAAAGATTATTAATGGTCAGCGTCGTCGTCGTATTTCTATGGGATCTGGTCGTAGTGTTCAGGAAGTTAATCAACTTATTCGCCAGTGGGGAGAGATGAATAAGATGATGGGCAAGATGAAGGCTATGACTCAGGGCGGTAATGCAAAGAAGGGTCGCCGTGCCATGGAGTCCATGATGAAGAATATGGGCTTTGGCGGAGGTCAAATGCCCCGTTTTTAGGCGTTGCCAGTAAATAAATTTATATAAGAAGTACTCTTATTGTCAGAAATATCCCTACTGCTTTTTGTTAAGCATGGTAAACTCTCTCAAAAAGCAGTAGGGAGTAATTATGTCAATTAAGCGTATTACCTTTGTTGTATTAGGTTGTGTAAGTTTGGCACTTGCCGTAATTGGCGTAGTGCTTCCTATTTTGCCTACTGTTCCATTTTTAGCGCTCGCAGCATTTTGCTTTGCAAAATCATCCGACCGACTTAATAATTGGCTTATTAACACGATGTTTTATCAAAATAATCTTGCTGATTTTAAAGCTGGAAAAGGGATGACTGTTAAGACTAAAGTGCGCATTCTTGCCACAGTAACTTTGGTTATGGCTGTAGGTCTGATCGCCATGCTTATGAAAGGAGTTATTGTTGGCAGTATTATTCTTAGTGTTGTTTGGTTAGGCCACATTTACTATTTTGGTTTTAAAGTTAAAACGCTTGAAGAGTAAACAATTGTTACAATAGCTTTTAGTTAGTTTCATTATTATTCGGTAATGATGAGGTGACTGAAGATGCAGCGTAGAAAAAGAGTTACTGCAGGCATAATATTGTTGTCAGCTGGGCTGATAATAGGCCTAATAGTGTTTTATAAACCAAAAAATGTATCATCACTTCAAATAACAAATTTAAAGAAATCGGCCGCACAATGTGTTGCTAGTCAGCTCAACACATTTAATGATTACAGTGAAGAACTGGGGCCAGAGTATAACTATTTGAAGATGGATAGCATCGAAGATCTTGAGATATCAGGTCCTATTTTATGCGCTACAAAAATGGAAAATGGAGATATTGCAACAACAGGACTCTTGTGGGTCATTAGTAGGAATAACAAGTTGGTAGCAGTTGTTGATCAGGATATATATGCATTATCTATACTTTCAAATTTTGGATTTTCTATCAATCAAAGCATGTATCAAATGAGCGCTCCTTTACTTGAAGAAATGCATACACGAGGATTACCCGTCATAAAGTGGAGTGTTCAAAATGCAAGTGGCGGAGAATTGTTCCTATCAGACGGACTATTAGGTTCACATGCGTATAACAATATTACTAATATTGGTATTAGGCAAAGTGATTCTGATTTTCCTTCTGCCAGTTCATTGATCAC
>JABZHD010000145.1 GCA_015259045.1 Atopobium sp.
ACCACAAGGCAGATAAATCCAAACCAAAATGCAACCGTGCCAACACTTGTTTCAAAGTTAAACGCTGGCGCTGTAACGCTGGCAACAACAATACCTACATACACAATGAACCAGCTGGCGTGCACATTCTCCCAATTAAATTTTGCAATATATCGAGAAGTAAATAGAGCTATGCACAGGATGTGTAACGCAATTCCTGCAAACCAAAATAATTGTGCTGCATCACCAATATCAGCCTTCAAATACACTGAAGTCAGCATAACTGCCATCGGATACGTTGCGGCAACTGAAAGTCCGATCGGATCCGAGAGCTCTCGCAACACAACTTTTGTCGACACCATAAATTTGAGGGTATAGAGAGCTAAAAGAGCAATAGAGAGTATGCCACAGGCAAGATAAAGCCCCTCGAAAGAAGTCTTAAAAAGATTTCCAAGTGCTGCAAAACCTAATGCAACACCACAAATAGCAACAGGAACTTTTTGGACATAGTTCATAAGGACTCTTCTATCTGTTTAGAAATCTTTTTTATTGCTTTTAATAATAGATATTTTTTCATGGAAGCGAACTCAGTAGCAGATATATATCTATGCGTTGTAGTAATTAGCAAACAAAAAAACCCGCCTGGCTTCTGCTTCCGAGCATGTACACTGGCGGGTCTTCCTTATGCGATGTGCCTGCAATCTGCCCTGCCCCGAGCTCGAAGGCTAAGGGCGACCGCATGGGCCGACCTCCCGTCGAGACGATCGGCGTGGTGGCAGTGCGACCCTCTCAATCCGAAACCAAACGCAACGCCACAGCGAACGCCGAGGCCTCCACACGCCCCGACTATCGAATCGAACCCGATGCGCCACTCGAGTCTCCGGATGTCGCATCGAAAGGATGGCTGCCCTTTTGCCGCCATGAAATCCGGAAATTTAGATTCACGGCGAAATTGGAGATCATGCGTCAAAGGCATACCCTACGTCGTCGTTCTTCACCCTCATAGAGCGAAGACGGTCTCCCCGTCTATGGGCCCGCCTTCGGGCATAGCACGACTCAAATCGCAGTGATCGGCCTCCTCTCGACTGCGTTATCGTTGACATCAAAGTTAGATAAGGTTAATATTGGACCGACATTCGTTCTGATATTAAAAACCCATCGGTATGGGACAAGGAATCGGAGCATTGCTTGAGAAAGAACAGCAAAAAACCTGCAGAGCGACGCAAGGAGCTCGTGGATGCGGCAGCGAGGCTCTTCGCGGAGAAGGGCTACGAGAGTACATCGGTGCGCGACATCCTGGATGCCGTGAACGGCGCTCCTGGCATGTTCTACTACTACTTCAAGTCGAAGCAGGACGTCTACGTGGCCGTCATGGAGGACTTCATCTCGGAGCGCATGGACCGCAAGTGCGCAGTCATGGAGGACGAGGGCCGGCCGTTCGACGAAAGAATCGCCGCTCTGCGCAGTCTCGTAACGGATGACGTCAACGAATATGTCCACTCCTTCGACCCCGAGCCGGGTGAGTCAGTTCCCGACGCCTCTTACAAACTCTGGGACATGGTCCAGATGATCGATCGTATGGCAGGCCCCTACACCAAGCTCATGCTGGAAGGGATACAGACAGGCAAGCTCAAGAACCGTCTCGGCGTAAACGAGAGCAATGCGCAGGCCTGCGCGCTGTTCATGCTGTACGGGCTCTGGGGCGTCATGTACGACGGGCGTTTTGCACCAGAGTGTGAGCAGCGTTCTCCTCAGGAGGCATTCGAGATAGCGCAGAAGCTGTTTTATTGATGTAGGCAGGTTGCAAAATCGCCGCTCTGAGCGGCGTGCAGGAATGGACTGATGACGGGAGCATCCAAATGGATGCTCCCGTCAGTGCATTTAAGAGAAAAACGGAACGAATTCGTTCCGATAGCAGTGAAAGGAGCACGGGTCCATGGAGGACGAGACAGACCTGGAAGACCCAGGTAAAAACTTGAAAAAGAAGCAGGGCATGGCCAGGCTGCTGGCCCTCTCTGAGCGAGGGAAGGGGTTTCTCGTGTGCGGCATTGCGCTCGGCTGTATCGGGTCAGTGCTGCAGCTCGTGCCCTATCTAGCCTCATGGCGGGTCATAACCTCTCTAATGGCAGGTGTAGCATCTGGCTCAGCCCCCGAGGCGGGCTCCATGCTATGGTGGGGAGCCGTCGGCCTCGCGGGGCTTCTGTCTGGAACTGCAGCCTCCTGGATCGCTGGAATCGCCGCGCATGCGCACGCCTACCGCACGGTCTGCGACATACGCATCGCGGTCGCAGAGCATGTGGGACGCCTCCCGATGGGCTACCTCGACTCCTCGTCCATAGGGCAGGTCGAGCAGGTGATGGATGCGGATGTCGAGCAGGTCGAGGCATTCCTCGCCCACCAGGTGCCCGACCTCGCGAGCGCTCTCGCCACGCTCATCGTCCTCTTCGTCCTGATGTTCGCCGCGAATGTTTGGCTTGCCTTGGCCTGCCTTGCGCCAATTGTCATTGGAATCGCCTGTCAGCTGCAGGCGATGGCCAAGGTCATGAAGACGGGCGCAATCAAGAAGAACTTCGATGTCCTTGAACGAATCAACTCGTCGGCGATCCAGTACGTCGAGGGGATGCCCGCCATCAAAGCGTTCGGCCAGACCACGGCGTCCTTTCGCGGCTTCAAGGACGACACCGAGGCCTACCGGGACTTCACTGTAGGCATGACCGACCAGATCCGCCCGGGCTACGTGCGTTTCCGCGTCTTCACACTTTCGGTCGCGACTTTCGCAGCCCCAGTTGCGATAGCGCTGTTCCTCGGCAACCCCTCGGACGTCGCGCTCGCAGCAGTCTGCGTCTTCGCCCTCGTGGTCGGTCCCGCCGCCTCCTCGCCAGTACTCAAATTGCGCATGTTCGCCGAGAGCGTGAACACGGTCAACGAGGCGGTTGGGCGTGTGTGCGCAGTGCTTGATCTGGAGCCGCAAGGACAGGTTTCGCAGGATGTCCGGGCGACTCCCCAAGATGCGGGCATTGCATTCGACCATGTGACCTTCTCCTATCCAGGTGCCGAGAATCCCGCGGTAGATGGGG
>JABZHD010000146.1 GCA_015259045.1 Atopobium sp.
TCTTGCTACCGAGTCCTCCGTTGACGTTTTGCTGCCTCTTACCCTTGAGGTAGGCGAGGTCAACCTCAAGTGCATGGCTCTTCTGGACAGCGCAAATACCGGCGCTTATGGCACCCCAGTTCCAACAGAGGTCCCTCTGACTATTGAGCCAGGTCCCTTCATTGTTGTTTCCGGCCACGACCTTCTTGACCTCAAGATGATCCTTGAGCAGACCGAGGGCACTGGCGTTAACGTTTACACTCACGGCGAGATGCTCCCAGCTCACGGTTATCCAGAGCTCAAGAAGTATCCACAGCTCAAGGGCAACTTTGGTACCGCATGGCAGAACCAGCAGAAGGAGTTCAAGGACATTCCAGCTCCTGTTGTCTTCACCACTAACTGCCTCATGCCACCTCGTCCTAGCTACAAGGACCGCGTCTACACTACCGAGCTTGTTGCTTTCCCAGAGCTCGTCCACATTGACGAGGACGCTAACGGTAAGAAGGACTTCAGCGCTGTTATCAAGCAAGCTCAGGAGCTTGGCGGATACGCTGAGGCTCAGGAGCTCACCGGTATCAACGGTGGCCACAAGGTAACCACCGGCTTTAGCCACGGTGCAGTTCTTGGCATTGCCGATAAGATCATCGATGCTGTTAAGCAGGGCGCAATCAAGCACTTCTTTGTTGTCGGCGGCTGCGACGGCGCTCGCCCTGGTCGTAACTACTACACCGAGTTTGTTGAGCAGACTCCTGCAGACTCTGTTGTCCTCACTGTTGCATGCGGTAAGTTCCGCTTCAACGACCTTGACTTGGGCACCATTGGTGGCATCCCTCGTATTCTTGACGTTGGTCAGTGCAACGATGCTTATGGCGCTGTTCAGATTGCAACTGCTCTTGCAAATGCATTCGACTGCGGTGTTAACGACCTGCCACTGAGCTTTGTCCTGTCTTGGTACGAGCAGAAGGCAGTTTGCGTCCTTCTGACTCTGCTGCACCTTGGCATCAAGAACATTAAGCTTGGACCAACCCTTCCTGCATTTGTCAGCCCTAACGTCCTTAACATTCTTGTTGAGAACTACGGCATTGGCCCAATCGGCGATGCTTCCGAGGATCTTGCTCAGATGCTTGCCTAATTGGCGAGAAACCCCTCTAGTCCTTTCCTTTAAACGCCTCCTAGCTACGTGCTGGGAGGCGTTTTTTTGATGTAAGAGAATAAAATCTTTATAGTTATTATTAAATTTGAAACTGCAAAAAATTATAATAAAAATATATTTGAATCATTTTTAGTACTTAAGTCTTGAAGTAATTTGCTCGAACATACAAAAGTAAGGATTAAGAATGAATGATGAAGTTGAACGGCCATATGATGATACGGATCCAGAGGATATATTTAGGTATTCGCAAGAACTTATTAGTAAGACTTTTGTTGATGTATTAGCTACGGTTTTTAAAGACGACCAATTAAAAGAAAAAATTTCTTATTACAACAACCCAAAGGGAAAAGGTTCTTTAGGCAATTTGCTTGAAGAACATTATTTTTTATACAAACCTAATAGCAGCCCAGAACCAGATTTCATTAATGCGGGTATAGAGCTAAAAGCTACTCCATACGAATCAACTAAAAAAGGAATAAAAGCTGGTGAACGACTCGTTATTTCAATGATTCCTAATACAGAGCCAATTGAAATTGAATTTAGTAATTCACACCTCGAAAAAAAATTAAGTAAGATATTGATGATATGGTATCACCGAGTTAAAAATCAAAAAAGAACTGAACATCGTATTGAATATACTTTTTTATTTGACTTATACGATAAAAGATTTGCGAAAGATTTAAAAATAATACTTGAAGATTATAAGACTATCGTAAACAAAATAATTTCTGGCAATGCCCATGATTTATCTGAAGGCGATACTAAATATTTAGGCGCTTGCACTAAAGGAGCTTCTGCAAAGACAAGTTACAAACCACAGTTTTATAATAAAGACGTTCTTGCAAAAAGACGCGCTTTTTCATTAAAACAACAGTACATGAGTTACATTCTTGAAAATTATGTGCAGCCTAGCTCAATGGCTTATGATTCTATATTTACTGAAGATGAATTAAATAATGGCAATTTTGATACTATGGTTATATCAAAAATTAATTCATATATTGGAAAAGATACTGATGAACTGTGCCGATTATTCAGAGTCATAAAAGACACCAAGCCTAAACAAATCAATAAAATATTAGTTAATAGGATGCTTGGAGTTAATACTGATAATTCAGAAGAATTCCAGAAAGCTAATATAAAAATAAAAACGATTAGAGTAGGAAAAGATAATTCTATTAAAGAGAATATGTCCTTCCATAACATTTCAATATGTAATTTTGTGAATCAGGATTTTGAGAATTCGAAAGAATATGAGTTCTTTGAATCAACTCGATTCCTATTTGTTGTTTTTAAGGAAAATGATTTAGGAAAGTTCATTTTAACAGGAGCAAAGTTTTGGAATATGCCAATTGAAGAACTTGAGAAAACTGGAAAAGATGAATGGGAACTATATAAAAAGAAGTTACTTGAAGGTGTAAATTTCAAACACAGTACTGATAAAAACGGAAAGGTAAAAACAGAAAATGACTTGCCTAAAATGAGTGACACACAGATGTTTCATTTAAGGCCACGCGCAGAGAAAAGTGCTTATCTGATTAATGGAAAACGTTATGGTGGTGGCACTGAATCAGATATGGACTTATTACCAAATGGCGACAAAATGACTAAGCAATGTTTTTGGCTTAATCATAAGTATGTATTAAAAATTATTGAAGACATATTAAGTTGATCTTCTTGGCTATCTGAATTAGACTGACTTTTTGTCCGGTTGATCGGTTAGTATAGTAAACACAAAATTGGTCCACAGCAGCGATAGGAGAAACGTGGCCAAGACAATTACTGTAGCTGAACTCTTTGCAGGAGTTGGTGGGTTTAGATTAGGTCTTGAAGGATTCGGCAATCCTAAAAATAAAAGAAATTCTCTT
>JABZHD010000147.1 GCA_015259045.1 Atopobium sp.
CTGGAGAAGAGCAATGTCAGGGCCATCGTCAAGCGTTGTATCAATAGCGGCCTTGTTGTGAGAAAGTGTAGTTGAAACAAGGTCACAACCAGCGGCAACAGCGCGACGGATGTCATCCATAGTCATGCAGTCAGCCATAATCAGCACGTCAGACTCTGTACGCAGAGTTGCAACAGTCTCTTCAAAGGTTCTACCATCAGGCCTTGGACGGTCTGTTGCATCCAGGGCAACAACATCTGCGCCGGCGTGAATACAAGCACGCGCATGACGAAGCGTAGGAGTAATGTAGACACCCTCATGACCCTCTTTCCAGAGGCCAATAACAGGAATTTCAACTCTGCCTTTAATGGCAGAGATGTCAGACAAACCCTGGCACCTAATAGCTGCAGCGCCGCCAAGCTCACAGGCGCGAGCAATCTGAGCCATGGTCTCTGGATGCCTCATAGGCTCACCAGGATACGCCTGGACGCTGACAATGAGTTTTCCTTTAAGTGACTCAACAAGCTCTGAATATGCCACGGTATTCTCCTTACCAGAATGTACGTACGTTAAAAGATATCTGTCTTTGCGACATACCTAGTCAGCAAGCAATTTGCCTGCTGACATGCTTCTGCCTAAAGACGTGTCTCTAAATAGCCAGGTAGAACAAGGTTTTCTGCAGCTCCAATAAGAGGAGCTTCTCCACCAAGCGTGCCCTTCACAAGAGGCGTTGCCTGAACAGGAGGCATTGCCTGCAGCTTAAATGCAGCTTCAAGTGCCTCGTGCCAGTACTTGCCGCACTCTGCAACGGAACCAGACAGAATGATGACAGAAGGATCAAGCATGTTGCACATGCTACCCAAGACCTCACCAAGTGCGCGGCCCGAGCGCTCCTCTGCAGCCTGAGCGATCTTCTCGCCAGCAAGAGCCCTGCGGTCAATCTCGGCGCCATCAAGAGCAGAACCGTCTTCAAGCGTGTCGGAGCCACCAAGGCGGACGTACTCGCGAATAATGCCAGGACCTGCGGAAACAGGCTCAAGGTGAGAAGTTCCACCACAAGGACAATCAACGCCTGCAGCTGCTGGAGTTGCAACGTGACCAATGTGACCAGCCTCGTCGTGAGCGCCCAGCATCAAGATGCCGTGGTTCACAAAAGCGCCACCAATGCCCGTGCCAACTGCTACGGTTAAAACGCTATCTTTGCCGTGGCCAGCACCATGGCGAGCCTCGCCCAGAGCATGAGCATGAACGTCATTAAGAACGCTGCACGGAAGGCCAAACTCGCTGGTAACTGCAGAGCCAAGAGCGGTTCCGCCCCAGCCGGGCATAAGCTCATTTGCGTAGGTGATGTCTCCGGTGCGAGGATCAACAACGCCAGCAGAAGAAATGCCCACGCCAGAGATGGTAAGGCCCAGCTCTTCTGCGCGAGCAAGAGCCTCTCTAATTACCTGCAGAACGGTGGCAAGAACCTGCTTGCCACCCTCTTTTGCATTAGTAGGAACCTTCTTTACGGACTGAACGTTTGGGGCGTCGGTGCCGTTAAGAGTGACTATGCCACAGGCGATTTTTGTGCCGCCAATATCAACGGCGCAAACATGTGTGGGAGAAACAAACTTAGAGTCCATGGTGTCCCCTCTTGTTTAGAGAAGGCCGTTTGCAATAAGAACCTGCTTGATTGCCTCACGGTTCTGGCCATCAAGTGGCTTAACAGGGCGAGGCATCTGGTCAGAATCAAAAATACCCATGAGGTTAAGTGCGCACTTGAAGGCACCAACACCAGCACCATAGCCCTGAACGCCCGTGGTGACATCAAAGATGTGGGAAATCTCGTTGAGGCGGTCCTGCTCACGCTTGACCTCTGCCCAGTTACCTTCCTGAGCTGCCTTCCACATGCGGACGTATCCCTCTGGCTCAACATTAGCAAGGCCAGGAACAGAACCGTCTGCGCCAGAAAGAAGAGCGCCGTCAACAACAATCTCATGGCCGGTCAAAAGGGTCAGAGGGTGACCGTTCTTCTCGTTCTCCTGAACAAGATATCTGAAGGAGACGTCATCGCCAGAAGAGTCCTTAACGCCTGCAAGAACACCCTCTACACCCAGACGAGCAAGCATCTTCCAAGGAAGCTTAGTGTGAACACAGACAGGAATGTCATACGCAAACAGAGGTGCATCCAGCTCCTGGTGAAGGATGCGGAAGTGCTCCTCAACATCAGCTGGGCCACCAAGTGCGTAGAAAGGAGCAGTTGCTACAAGAGCATCTGCACCTAGTGCGAGGGCACGGCGACCATGCTCCAGGACGCGCTCGGTCTCGGTATCAATGATGCCCACAAGGACCGGAACGCGGTGGTCAACAATGCGGACAGCCTCGCGAACAATCTGATCGCGACGCTCATCAGTTGCAAAAACAACCTCGCCAGAAGAGCCGAGGAAGAACAGGCCGTCTACGCCAGCCTCAATGAGACGATTAATGGAGCGCTCAAACGACACAACATCAAGCTGATGGTCTGGGGTATCTGGGGTTACAACTGGTGGAACAACACCGCTAAATGGTACGTTACTGGACATGCTTTATCCTTTCACACGTTGGAAAATCCAACTGGTTTCATACAACAATGTACTGAAGTAGCCGACCAAAGCATTGATCAAAAGCAACTTCAAAGAACCTACGTAATTATAGTCCGCTTAGTTATGACAAAGCCCTGATATAACCTCGCAGAGATAGTTGATTTGCTCGTTCTCAAACTGATTGATGCGCTCGTGGCCATACTTGGGGTACACACGCATCTCTTTCTGCCCCGGCAAGCGATTATACAGCGCAAACGTTCCTTCAGTTGGAGCGCTCTGGTCCAGCAGAGCTGTGCCGATAAGCGCAGGCACACGCACCAGCTCTGCCGCACACGCGCTGTCGAGAAGACCGACCGCGTCAATAGCTGCATCCGACTGCGGAGTATCTCCA
>JABZHD010000148.1 GCA_015259045.1 Atopobium sp.
TACGAACAGAGTCAAAGGGCGCCTCGTCGATGCGAGGGCGAGAAGAAGCAAGGTCACTTGTGGTGTATCCAAGTTTTGCAGCGTCTGCAACAAGAGCAGCCTCAGTAGGCTCACCCTTTGCTACCTGTTCTGCATCATCCCAGGTAGCATCACAGCACAGTGCCATGGTACGTACATGTGCGTCAAGGTTTTCTGTCTCATGACGAACAACAGTCATCTTGTTTTGGGTCAGAGTACCGGTCTTATCAGAGCAGATAACCTGAGTACAACCAAGGGTCTCAACTGCGGTAAGTCGACGAACAATAGCGTGACGCTCGCTCATTCTGGTAACGCCCATAGAAAGAACGATGGTAACAACAGCAACAAGACCCTCTGGAATTGCAGCTACTGCAAGAGAAACTGCAACCATAAACGTGCTTAGGATAAGGTCAAAGTTGCCAAGCATCTCAGCGCCGTGCTTGATAAATCCTGTTGCAAAGACAAGCAGCGAGATGACAACAACAAGAATAGTAAGTGTGTGGGAAAGCTTATCAAGGGCAATCTGAAGTGGAGTCTGTCCCTCTTCTGCCTGAGAGATTGCGTCTGCAATCTTACCCATCTCAGTGTCCATGCCTGTTGCAACAACAACTGCACGGCCGCGTCCATAGACCACAATAGATCCGGAGTAGCACATATTCTTTCGGTCACCCAAAGGAATATCGTCAGCGCCGTCAGTAAGACTGAGGGTCTCCGCGTGTTTCTCGACAGGAACTGATTCACCTGTAAGCGCAGACTCCTCTACCTTCATGGAAGCGCTTTCAAGAATACGACAGTCAGCTGGGACGGAGTCGCCCGCCTCAAGCAGGATGATATCGCCCACAACAAGCTCAGTTGAGGCAATCGTCTCAAGGCGGCCGTCCCTGATAACCTTGCTCTGAGCTGCGCTCATCTCTTGCAGAGCAGCAAGGGCTTCCTCGGCTTTGCCCTCCTGGACAACACCAAGAACAGAATTAATAACAACAACAAACAGAATAATTACGACGTCTGCAACTCCGCCTTCTCCGGTATAAATGCCTTCAGCAGCAGAAATAGCGGCAGCTACAAGAAGCATGATGACCATAGGATCTGCCATCTGCGCAAAGAATCTTTTAATAATTGATTCTTTTGGAGCCTCTTTAAGCTTATTGAGACCATGAGCCTCAAGACGCGAAGCTGCTTCTGCATCAGACAGACCAACTTCAGCATCAGTTTTTTGCGCACTGATTACATCAGCCGCACTTGAAAGATACTCTTTCAAAGTTCCTCCTGGGTTTCTACCTGACAGATTGATGCCCGATCATAATTCCCCAGGAGAGGGGCAAGGGCTCACCAAGGTTGCCGTGTCAGGACCTTACAACGTCCTATCATAGGACCTTACAATGCTCTATCATTTTACCGTATTCTTCTTTTTTTCAAACCTCATAAATATTTCTTAAAACTCCTGTTATGTGGCAAATAATTGTTATCCAAGGGGTACAATAAACGCAGAACATAACAACATAAGCCAAACGTTAGTTTTGGCAAGGAGGCAGCTATGAAAATCCTGTTTTATGGTGCTCAAAGTTACGACAAGGATTCTTTCAACCTTGAGCTTCCAAAGTATCCAGACATCTCAATCGACTACATTGAGTCAAACCTTACGCCTATGACCGCAGGCTTTGCCAAGGGTTATGACGCTGTCTGCGCTTTTGTTAACGCAGACGCCTCAATTCTGACCCTTGAGATTCTTGCCGGTTTTGACGTTAAGCTTCTGCTTATGCGCTGCGCTGGCTTTGATGCTGTTGACGTGAACGCTGCTAAAGACCTTGGCATTACGGTTACGCGCGTACCTGCTTACTCCCCTGAGGCAATCGCAGAGCACGCAATGGGTCTTGCACTTGCCGCTAACCGTCGTATTCACCGTGGTTACATCAGAATTCGCGAGAATAACTTCTCACTTGTTGGCCTTGTTGGCGATACGCTTCACGGTAAAACTGCCGGCATTGTTGGAACTGGTCGTATTGGTGCAGCACTTTGCCGTATCTGCAAAGGCTTTGGCATGCACGTCCTTGGCGCAGACCTCTATCCAAATATGAGCCTTGTCAATGACGAGCACGTTGTTGATGAGTATGTCAGCTACGATGAGCTCTGGGAGCGTTCGGACTTTATTTCACTCCACGCTTTCTTGAATGATGAGAGCTATCACATGATTAACGATAAGACCATCGGAAAGATGAAAGATGGCGTCATTCTCGTTAATACTGGTCGCGGAGGACTTATTGACACCAAGGCTCTTATTCGCGGCATTCTTTCTGGCAAGATTGGTGCTTGTGGCCTTGACGTTTATGAAGAAGAAAATCCAAACGTTTATAAGGACCGTGGTGCTGAGGTCTTTGACTCAGTTACTTCTACCCTTTGCTCCTTCCCTAACGTAGTCATGACAAGCCACCAGGCATTCTTTACTCATGAGGCTCTCTCACAAATTGCTCAGGTTACGCTTGATAACGCAACTGCTTTTGCTGAGGGCACTGACTACGTTGATAAAAGTGTGGTTTGCTAAGCGCCAGAGAAACAATCGCTTCAAAAACGGTTACTATTGATATCTGAATGTGATTTCAATTCCTATGAAAAGGAGAGATATGGCTCGCAAAAAGACCAAGATTGTTTGTACTATGGGTCCTGCTACAGAAAGTGATGAGGTCCTTCGTGAGCTCATTCTTGCTGGCATGAACGTCGCACGCTTCAACTTCTCGCACGGCAGCCATGAGTATCACCGCACTATGATTGGTCGCGTCCGCTCCATCTCTGATGAGCTTGGTATTCCTATTGCAATAATGCTTGATACAAAGGGTCCTGAGGTTCGCACCGGTCTTCTCGAGGATGGTAAAAAGGTCACCCTTACTACTGGTGAGTCCGTTATTGTTACCAC
>JABZHD010000149.1 GCA_015259045.1 Atopobium sp.
CTTCTTTTCTTTAATATATTTTGAACTGATGCGTGATTTTTGAAGCCTTTGAATTTAACGTCACACTGTGCGGCCCTCAGGGCACGTGAGAAAACCCTCATGAAACAAGAATACCCCTTGTTGGTCAGCGACCATGGCAGGGGAGGCACACCTGGTCCCATTCCGAACCCAGAAGTTAAGCCCCCGAGCGCCGATGGTACTGCGGAGTAAGTCCGTGGGAGAGCAGGACGTCGCTGACCAACAAGGGGCATTTTTATGTCGAGAGGATCTCACTTTTGTGGGGTCCTCTTTTTTGGTAGAGAATATTCGAAAATAGCATAAAAATTTTTACTAAAAATCCATATTTATTACGTATTATATATTTATTGTGTATCACAATATTTACATAATTTTCTTAATTAAATGCCGTTCACGGAAGATAATTTTTACCATTTGATGTTATCTTGTTTTAACATTTGTGCATTTCTGTGTGCATTTTGTTACTAATCTGTCACGAATCTGACCATATTTCACCTACCGTTCACCTAAACCTTCTCACTTTCTGACAAATTTGGCTTGATTATTTATCCCACACCAAATTTTGAGACAAGAAATGTTAGAGCGCATGTAGCGCTTGAGTGTTTGAACAGTAAGGAGAGGTTTTATGGAGTCAGAAAACAGAGAAACTGCTGGAACAGAGTCGCTGCTCGGTGGGTCTTCTCGCCATGTGATGGGTGACTATAGCAGGGTAGTTCCACCTCAGCACTTCCTCAGAACAATGGAAAAGACCAATAGGCCGCTCGCGCTTTGTGCAGAGCCCTGCATGGGTAAGACCATGTTTTTGCGTGAGTTGGCAGATTATGCGCAGTCACACGGATGGACTGTGTACGAAATCTCTCTTTCCAGTTTGTCGGCTAAAGAGGCAACTCAGATCCTTACTAAGAAAAGCACTTCTATCTGCAATGCTAAGAAATCAAAGGCGGTTAAAAGGTTAGTTCTTATTGATGATTTTCCTCCGTCTGACGAGTATTTTGTTTCTCGCCAGGTTAAATCAATTGCGCGCCTTCGCATGGCTGGCTGTCTTGTTGCGATTTCTTTATCTCCTGAAGCTCGTCAGTTAATCGACGAAGTCCCTAGTGTGTATGTTTTGGGAAAGAATGAGCTGCTCACGTTTATGCCTGGAATAGATAATTCTGAACAATCAATTTTGACTAATATGAGATTGACTCGCGGTATTCCAACGCTTGTTTACTCTTTGCCAGTTACATTTTGCGAGCATGGAGATGTGGATGTTCCAATTACGTATCTAACTAGTCTTGCTTGCGTTGCATCGTATATGCTCAGAAGCTCGCTAGGCATTGAGGAACTTAGGCTCAGGCTGGGCATGATGTTGCTCGGCGTTGGTTCTTTTGATGATTTATGTCGTATATGCGGACAAGTTGATCTTGAGTATTTGGCCAAGATAGAGCAAGATGCGCCTTTCTTTGGCGTGCATGTAGAAACTAGACGTTTCTCGTGTATTCATGCTACAAGATTTGATGTGTTGAACTTTAATAAACAGGAGCTTGTGACTCTAGCGGGTAAGCATGAAAAGCTTGTTCTGAAAGCTATAGCCCTGCTCATCGATAGGGAAGATTTCTCTAAAGCTGCATTTGTAAGCTCGCTGGTTAGAGAAGAGATTATCTGGGAAATTGTTCTTTCTCATGCAGCAGAATTTGCAGATGCTGGATATATTGAGCTGGTAGATAATGCGCTCACTGCTACACATTCTGACTGTACGCTCGATAACTCAAGTAAAAAAGCTGCTAAGGGAATGGTGGATTCGCTGTCTAGTGCTAAGGGGCCGATGAATACTAAAGATGCTGATAGGGCACTCAAGAATCTCACTTCATTTAACGGATTTCTTAAGCAAATGGCATATATGAGTTTACTGAAGTTGATTTTGCAAAAGCCTCTGCCACCTTTGAAGGAAGACCTTGAGCTGGGTCCGTTAGAGAAGAAAATTGCTCTACATAAACGCGCAATTGATTTAGCTTTGCAAGGAAATTTTAAGTATGCCCTTCAGCTGCTGCTTCTTGAGCAGCAGTATGAGAAAGCTGCATCAATAACCTCGTCAATTCAAGCTGTTGACGTGGAATTGCTTTACGCATTGCTGGGTGTATATCAAAAAGAATTTGATACGCGCACCTCAGGCTCGCTCTCCTTTTTACAAGAAGGTGAGGCCGGAGGCGTAAAGGGGTCTGTAGGACTACTTAAATGCGTTCGCTACCTTTTTGAAAAAAGCTCTTCTGTGGGAGACTTATACGATACTGAGCAGCTCATCAGCCAAGCAGAACTGCAGGGTAATCGTATGATTCAAGTGCCCGCGCTTCTTATTGGAGCTCTTCTCAGCCTCAGAAGCAGAGCATATCCCAAAGCACAACTCCAGGCGAGAAGAGCGGTGCTGCTGAGTAGGGAATGGGATTCACTATATGTGGTGCAAGTCGGAAAGATCATTGAAGATATTGCGGGATTTTTCTTAGGCGTTAAACCTACGGAGAAGAGCCTTGAGACAATTACCCATCCATCGCTAAAAGCTGCATGTAGAACAATATATAAAGCTCTCTTTAAGAGTGTAAACGGACATGCTCCCGTTTGGCTGGATGCGGTTGAGTATGGAGTTCCTGAAAATGCTATGTGGCTTGTGAGAGCGCTTCTGTCTGATGACTCTGAATTTCAGCAGTGCTTAGAACGAGAAATTCCAGAAGAATGGCTCCATTACCTACGTTCAAATGAGGGAAAACGAGACATAACAAAATGGAGAGTATTTCGGCAAGGAGCGGGGAATTCTTGGACTGAAGACTCCGCTCTGAAGAGCCTGCACGTAGAGAAGGTAAATAACGTTCACCCAGGAGTTTACCTCGCTCTTCTCGGCAGATT
>JABZHD010000014.1 GCA_015259045.1 Atopobium sp.
TCATTAAGCGTCTGTTCCTGCTTGGCAACCCTCTGACGCTTACCGAGACCATGTCTGATGAGCTTATTGAGATTGTTGCTGATGACCTTGGTCGCCAGATTAAGATCATGTCCAAGGAAGAGGAGAATTCCTTCACCTTCTACGATGATCCTAAGGACTTGAAGCCACGTCCTCCAGTAGTTACCGTCATGGGTCACGTTGACCACGGTAAGACATCGCTTCTGGACGCAATCCGTCACACTGGCGTTGCAGCTGGCGAGGCCGGCGGCATTACACAGGCAATCGGTGCTTCTCAGGTCACCATTAACGGCCGTGAGATTACCTTCATCGATACCCCAGGTCACGAAACCTTTACCGCTATGCGTGCTCGTGGTGCAAAGGTTACCGATATTGTCATTCTGATTGTTGCTGCAGACGACGGCGTTATGCCTCAGACCATTGAGTCTATTAACCACGCAAAGGCTGCTGGCGTTCCAATTGTTGTTGCTGTCAACAAGATTGATAAGCCAGGCGCAGATCCTACCCGCGTTCGTCAGGAGCTCACCGAGTACGGTGTTATTCCTGAGGAGTGGGGCGGACAGAACATGTTTGTTGACATCTCCGCTAAGCAGAATTTGGGCATCGACGATCTTCTCGAGACCATTCTTTTGCAGGCAGATGTCCTTGAGCTGAAGGCAAACCCAGACACCTTTGCGTCTGGTAACGTTCTTGAGGCTAAACTTGACCGTGGTCGTGGCTCTGTTGCTACTGTTTTGGTTACACGCGGTACACTCCACATTGGAGATGCTCTTGTTGCTGGTATGGCCTTTGGCCGCGTCCGTGCAATGCTTGATCCTAAGGGCAACGCAGTTACTACCGCAGGCCCTTCTGACGCAGTTGAGATTCTTGGTCTGCAGACCGTTCCTGGCGCAGGCGATGAGTTCCGTGTCTTCCAGGAGGAGCGCGACGCCCGTGAGCTTGCTGATCAGCGCGCCCTTAAGGCTCGTATTGAAGAGCAGAACCGTGTTAAGCACGTTACCCTCGAGAACCTCTTTGACACCATGGCTGACCGTGACGTCAAGGAACTCAACCTCATCATCAAGGCTGATGTTCAGGGCTCCATCGAGGCTCTCCAGGACTCCCTGGACAAGATGGACCAGTCCGAGGTTCGTATCAGCACCATTCACTCTGCTGTTGGTGGAATCACCGAGACCGACGTTGTTCTCGCCGATGCATCCAACGCAATCATCATTGGCTTTGGCGTCCGTCCAGATGCAAAGGCCAAGCTTGCTGCAGAGCGCGTAGGCGTTGAGATTAGAACCTATAGCGTTATCTACAAGGCAATCGAAGAGATTGACGCTGCTCGTATTGGTATGCTTAAGCCAACTGAGCAGGAAGTTCAGACTGGCGTTGCTGAGGTTCGCGATACCTTCAAGGTTCCTAAGGTTGGTATTGCTGCAGGCTGCATGATTTCTGAGGGCGAGATTTCTCGCGACGATAACATCCGACTCATTCGTGACGGTTTTGTTGTCTACGACGGAAAGATTGCATCGCTCAGGCGCTTCAAAGACGACGTTAAGAGCGTTAAATCCGGCTATGAATGCGGTATTGGCCTTGAGAACTTCCAGGACATCAAGCCTGGCGACCAGCTTGAGGGCTATCGCATTGAGCAGGTGGCTCGTACCGAGTAAGAAGGGACAGCATGAAACAGAATCAGTTTTCTCGTCGTACTAATGAGATTGCTCGAGAAAAGCTCAGCTGGATCCTTTTGTTTGAAATTTCCGACCCTGATCTCCAGCTTGTGACTGTCACAAGCTGTGAGGTCTCGGTTGATAAGTCCTTTATGCGCGCGTATGTAAGCTGTGAACCTGATCGCTACGAGAAGGTCCTTGCAGCTCTCAAACGTGCAAAGGGTAGGATTCGCTCGCTTTTGGGTCATGCGTTGAACTGGCGTGTAACCCCTGAGCTTGATTTTAAGATTGATACCACTACCGATGAGGCTGAGCGCATTGCTCAGGCGCTTGAGGTGGTTCCACCAACTCTTGGTGTCGAGAAAGACGAGTTTGGATACCCTCTAGCTTCTGATGAAGAGAATTCTGGCGAGGAGGCGTAAGTAAGTGACGTCACTGAATACAAAAGTCAGTCGTCCAGAGTTTGACGAGGTTATTGCTCTTATCGAGCAGGCCTCGTCAATCGTCGTTTGTGCGCATACTTCTCCTGATGGAGATGCTATTGGCTCTGGATTAGCACTTTCTTCCATTATTCAGAGAAGATGGCCTAGCAAAACTGTCACTAATCTTTTGGCAGATGCTGATGGGGAAGTACCACGTATTTACAAGTTTCTTGATGGTACTGACAGCTTTGTTCCTGCAAATAAGTACGAGGGTACTCCAGACCTTTTTATCTGCGTAGACCTATCTACTGCAGGACGTTTGGCTGATGCAGAAGCACTGATGAACCGTTCTAAGACGGTGGCAGTGCTTGACCATCACCCCTATAACAACGTGTATTGGAATGCAGGACTTGTGCGTCCTGATGCGGCGGCAACCGGTGTCATTATCACCGAGTTTGCATGTCATTTGGGTGCAGAACTTGTTCCCTCAGAGGCACAATGTCTTATGTGCGCTCTGGTAACTGATACCGGTCGTTTCCAGTACCAAAACGCTGACGGAGAGGCTTTTGAGGTTGCAAGTTTGCTGGTAGAAGCAGGCGCATCTCCTTCTCAGATTGCACTTCATGTCTATCAGAGTGACCGCTTGGCCTATCTTCACCTTGCCGCAAAGGTTATGGGCCGCATTCGCACTTTTGGTGAGGGTCGCGTTGCTTACAGCTACGTCACCACCGCAGATCTTTCTGCGTCAGGAGTTCCCCTTGCCGAGATGGATGGCCTGGTAGACATTGTGCGCTGCGTTGAGGGAACAGAAATTGCCCTCTTCCTCAAAGAGGTAGCTGGTGGAAAGGTTCGCGGCAATCTGCGTTCCAAATCTCAGCTTGATATCTCTGGTGTTGCACGTCAAATGGGTGGCGGTGGCCACACTGCCGCTGCAGGCTTTACCGCTGAAGGCACCATTGACGACGTATTTACTCAGATAGTTCCTCTGCTCATTGATCTTCTCGCACTTGACAAGGAGTCATAGGTGAAGCGAGGAGCAAGTGGAATTAACGCACTTATTGCAGTTGACAAGCCGCTTGGCTTAACCAGTCATGACGTGGTTTCTTGCGTTCGTCGCGCATTTGGCGAGAAACGCGTGGGACACGCGGGCACTTTGGATCCTAATGCAAGCGGCGTGCTGGTAGTGGGTATTGGCCTTGCCACAAAGCTGTTGGGGCTTCTGACGCTTGACCGCAAGGGATATGTAGCCGACATTTCGTTTGGAGCTCGCACCTCAACTGATGACGCAGACGGTGAGGTTGTGTCCACAGCCCCAGTACCTGCAGAGTTGCGCGAGGAAGCGTTTGCCCGCGCTGCGTGCGCAAAGTTGGTGGGTTCCATAGATCAGCTGCCACCAGCGGTTTCCGCAATTTCTGTTGATGGTAAACGTGCCTATCAGCTTGTTCGTGAAGGCAAAATGCCAGAACTAACGGCACGTAGAGTCTCTATTTACGACGCTACGCTTTTGGCGGTGCATGCGCCTTCTACTGAGGATGACTCACTGGTGTGGACGGTTGCTTTTGATGTTTCTAAAGGCACGTATATCAGAAGCATTGCTCGAGACCTAGGTCAGTCTCTTGGCACAGAGGCTCACATTAGTGGCCTAAGAAGGACATTCTCTGGCCCCATTACGCTTGGTAGCTGCGCTTTATTAGAAGAGCTTGAACAAAGCCCAGCTCAAGTACTTGAAGCCAAACGCCTCAATCCAACTGAGGTTCTTGGCTATCCTGTGCACAGGTTGACTGGAGCAGAATACAAATGTGTTGAGGTTGGAAAGCGTTTTGGTATTCCAGAAGATCTTTCTGAGGTTGCTCATAACTCACTGGTCAGCCTTGTGTGGAATGATGCTCTTGTGGGAATTTGGACAAGGCAAGGTTCCTGTCTAGTCTGCCAGACCAACTTCTCTCAAGGTATTTTGTGTAAGTAAGGACGCACGTGAACAAGGTAGAACGTATAAGAGATTCTGTTTTGTATGGAAGTCATCTGCCGGCTCCGCTTGAGCTTGGTGACGCTGACTTCTATACACTGCGTTCTGACTGCTACAGGCAGCCTTGCGTGTGCGTGCTTGGTGTCTTTGACGGTCTTCATGAGGGCCATCAGGGGCTTCTCGCCAGCGCAAAGAAAGACGCTGAAGCTCGCAATGTGCCACTTGTTGCTGTGACGTTTCTGCCCGATCCTGTTGAGGTGCTGTTTGATGGTTCTCCTCGACGTTTGCTCTCGGGAGAAGACAGGCTTCGCGCGCTTGCCGCATGGGGAGTCGACGGCATTCTGGTGCATCACTTTACCCGCGAGTTTGCGGCATTGAGTGCTACGCAATACGTTGAGGGTAAGTTGCTTCCAAGCGTCTCGGCCGTGTCTGTTCATGTGGGTTCTGACTTTGGTCTGGGAGCTCAAGGCGCTGAAGGAAGCGCTTTGCTCACCTCGCTTGGACACAAACACGGTTTTGAAGTTCATGCTCACGAGCTTTTTTGTTCGGGTGGACAGAAAATTTCTGCCACTCGTATTAGGGGCTTGCTTGAGCAGGGCAAAGTTGAGGAGGCAGCAAGCCTGCTCGGCCGCTGGCACTTTTTAAGCGGTGTGGTCAAGCATGGTCGTGGTCAGGGCACTGGCTTTGGTTTTCCTACGGCAAATGTTGCACTTGACCTCAGAGATTGCATTCCTCAAGACGGCGTGTATGCGTGCTATGTGGTCCATGGCGCAACAGCTTGGCCTGCTGCGGTTAATGTGGGAAAAGCTCCTTCATTTGAGTCTCAAACAGGACCTTTGCTTGAGGCTAATCTTCTAGGTTTTAGCGGTAACTTATATGATTTAGAGGTTCAGACGGTATTTGTGAAGAGACTGAGGGAATCTAAAAAATTTGATTCGCTGGAAGACCTCAAGCAAGCCGTTCGTGGAAATATAGATTGGGTAGCCCAGAATCTGGGTACGACTTCATATAACTTAGAAAGCGGGGAGGTGGAAGATGATAACTGATGAAGATAAAGAGCGTGTAAGACAGGCAACGGACTTTGTCACGCTTGTGTCAGAGACAGTTGAGCTTAAACCTCGAGGTCAGGACTATTGGGGATGCTGTCCCTTCCACCAAGAAAAAAGCCCCTCATTCAAGATAAATCCCTCCACGGGTCTTTGGCACTGCTTTGGCGCTTGCTCCGAAGGCGGAGACGTCTTCAGCTATGTCATGAAGCGAGAAAACCTGGATTTTCCCGATGCCATTAGATATCTTGCTGATAAAGCAGGCATTACGCTTTCTGAAGAGGCTCATGTTTCTAAAGGACCTCGCAAGAATCGTTTGATCGAGTGCCTTACCGAGGCCGAGAATTACTTCCACTCCATGCTTATGCGCGGAAGGGGAGAAGGTCCTGAAGCAGCTCGTAGTTATCTTTCTGGCCGTGGATTTGGAGCAGCTGTCTGCAAGCGCTGGAAGCTGGGATATGCGCCTGGTAGAGGCGCGCTTGTGGCGCACTTGCGTAAATGTGGCTTTACCACGCAAGAGATGATTGCTGCCAACCTTGCCGTTGAGCGTAATGGTCGAATCAGCGACTGGTTCTATGATCGCGTGATGTTCCCCATTCATGATGAACAGGGAAGAACCATTGCTTTTGGTGGACGAATTACTAAAAAGGTAGAAAACGCTCCCAAGTACCTTAATACCAGGGACACTTCCGTCTTTAATAAAGGCAAGCACCTCTTTGCCTACGACGTGGCAAAAGAGACTATTGCAGCTCAGTCTGAGGCCATAATTTGTGAGGGCTACACAGATGTTATTGCCATGCACGAGGCTGGCTTTACTAATACTGTGGCAGCTCTTGGTACCGCATTTACGTCTGAGCACGTCAAGCTTATTGATCGTCAGCGTGCGCGCAAAATTATTTGCATGTTTGATGGCGACGCCGCAGGTCAACACGCTGCTGCTCGTGCCATTAAATTTATCGATAAAACAACCGCTGCGTTTCTCTGTGTTGTTTTGCCCAATAATCAGGACCCCATGGAGTTTCTCGCCGAATCTGGTGCAGAAAAACTGCGTCCTATCTTAGACTCCGCTCGTCCACTCATGGACTTTGTCTTTGATGCCACAACCGCGCAGTTTGACTTATCCGTGCCTGGTGGTCGAGTCAAGGCGCTTGAGGCTCTAGCATCCTTATTGGCTCCACTCAAGACATCGGTACTTCTGAGCGAGTATGCACTTCGTGTGTCTGACCTGCTTCATATTGATGTTGAGGAAGCAAAGCGCGCAATTAAAGCTGCTCCTATTCAAGACGATACGTTGGATTCTCGTGCTTCAAAGGCAGCGCGTAAACAGCCTCAGAAGAGTGCGGCCAACTCTTCGTACAACTCAACTTCCAAGACTTCAACGTATACTGACGGTCCTTCATACGATGATGTCCCACCGTATGATGAGGTTCCGCCATATGACGATCCATCGTCGTATGTCGCCTCTGCTGATGCTTATACATCCCACGGTTCGCAGGGACTTTCCGCAGAAGACCGCAGACAGGTCAACTCAGAACTTGAGCTTTTAAGCGCTATGGCAACAAATCTGTCCTTGGTGCGAGAGTATCAAGACCGTATTGCAGACTTTGTATGGGCTGATGCTCGCCACCAAACTATGGCATGGGCAATGCTTGCTACTCCAGAGGGAGCTACACCAGCGCAGGTAGTTGCTGCAGCTGCAGCTGTTGAGCCAAATGCGGCAGCTATTCTTTCGTCTGGTCGCGTGATATCTGAGGGCAACTCCGATACACGCCGCTCACTTGAGTTTATTGTTGATACTGTTGACTACTACTCGGTGCAGCGCAAATTGCGAGAAATTCGTTCTAATTTACGCTCCAGTTCTTATGCAGGGGAGTCTTCTGACGGAACTCTAGCAGAAGAGCAGCTTGCCGCCGCACAAGCACTTCAGACACGAGCGCTGGAGTTAGGTAAGAGGCTTACTTCAGGGCAATAAAAATACTCATTTTATGAGGATGCTACTCATCTAATTTTTTATAAATTAAAATGAGTAATTTGATTAGGTAGAGAAACTTTTGGGTATAAAGATTTGCGCTAATCTATCGAAAGGATATTTGTGGCTGCAAAAAAGGCAAATGAAGAGGTCAAACTCTCAGATGAGCTTACTAAAATTGTTGATGATCTGGTAAGTTCTTCAAAGTCTAACGGTAGTATCAGCGAAGACGATATTCAGGTTGCCATTCGTGACGTTGACGTTAATGATGATGAGCTTTCTGACCTGTATGATTCGCTGCGCGTTAAAGGTGTTGAGATTACTACCGCATCTGAAGCAACCGTTTCTTTCGCCATTGAAGATGACGCCGTAGAAGACGATTTTTCATCCGATGATGACTTGGATGACTCTTCTGATTTTGAAGATGAAGATGATGAAGATTTTGATGCCGTAAATGAGGCTCGCGAGGTCAAAGAGGCTCTCCGCTCTGTTTCTAAGGCAAAAGTCTCCAAGCCAAAACGTTCTTCTCGCGCTCGTGCTCGCCGTTCAGACACCACTACGGTTATGCTTACCGGCGATCCTGTCCGCATGTATCTTAAAGAGATTGGTAAGGTTGACCTGCTTACTGCATCAGAAGAGGTTCACCTTGCTATGAAGATTGAGGCAGGTACTGCAGCTTCTCAGAAGCTGGAGGATTTTGAGGACGGCCTCATCGAGCTTAACCGCGCAGAGCAGCGCCGCCTTATGCGTATTGAGTCTGTAGGACTTGATGCTAAGCAGCAGCTTATTTCGGCAAACCTTCGTCTTGTTGTCTCAATTGCAAAGCGCTATGTTGGCCGCGGTATGCTGTTCCTTGACCTTATCCAGGAAGGTAACCTGGGCCTTATTCGCGCTGTCGAGAAGTTCGATTACACCAAGGGCTTTAAGTTCTCAACATATGCTACGTGGTGGATTCGTCAGGCAATTACCCGTGCTATTGCAGACCAGGCACGTACCATTCGTATTCCTGTCCACATGGTAGAGACAATCAACAAGCTGATCCGTGTTCAGCGTCAGCTTCTGCAAGATCTTGGTAGAGATCCTACCCCAGAAGAGATTGGCGCAGAAATGGGTATGTCTCCTGATCGCGTTCGCGAAATCCAGAAGATTAGCCAGGAGCCTGTCTCTCTTGAGACACCTATTGGTGAAGAAGAAGATTCACAGCTTGGAGACTTTATTGAGGACTCTTCAGCTGTTGCTCCACCAGATGCAGCTTCTGATTCAATGCTTCGTGAGCAGCTTGAGCAGGTTCTTGACGGCCTTGCTGATCGTGAGCGTAAGGTTATTAAGTTCCGCTTTGGTCTTGAGGATGGCCACCCTCGCACCCTTGAAGAGGTAGGCAAGGAGTTTGGAGTTACGCGCGAGCGTATTCGCCAGATTGAGTCCAAGACCTTGGCAAAGCTTCGTCATCCTTCTAGGTCCGGCCGTCTTAAGGACTATATGGAGGAGTAGCTTCTTGGTTTAGGTATGCAAGAGATTGTGCAAGAAGAATTTGACTAAATTTTTTCTAAATAATGCTTGCATGGTTTGGAATGTCTCTCTATACTTAAACACCGCTGAGAAGCACACATATTCCCCGATGGCGCAGCGGTAGCGCAGCTGACTGTTAATCAGCGTGTCGCAGGTTCAAATCCTGCTCGGGGAGCCAGAATTTTCAAGACCAGGCAATGCCTGGTCTTTTTTTGTAAGAAAAGCTGTCCTGCTTTTCTCGCATTGCCAGCAGATTTTTATTCACAGATTTGAAGCGGACGATTTTCTCGATAACTTGGCCATTTGACCGCTTTTTCTTTATTTATCCTCAAAAACTTCAAAATTGATACCGTAAAAGGTACAAAACATAACGCTTACGGTATTTCTACAACCGTTGAGCGACATCTCACAAAGAGCTGTGATGAGATTTGTTAACGTACTCATTAAGGTCAGTGTTATGCAAAAGGCATAACAAATGAGAAAGGTCACTACTATGGATGTGTCTCGTCGCAGTTTTCTAAAGTTCTGTGGTCTAGGCGTTCTTAGCGTTGGTGGATCTAGCGTTCTTGCAGCTTGCGCACCTAGCGAGAAAAAAGAGGAAGGCGCTAAAGGTGCAAAGGTAGAGAACAAGGATAAGCCTGTTGTCTTCTTCAACCGTCAGCCTTCTAACAGCTCAACCGGTGAGCTTGATACCAACACCCTTAACTTCAACAAGGACACCTATTACGTTGGCTTTGATGCAGTTCAGGGCGCAGAGCTCCAGGGCCAGATGGTTCTTGATTACATCAAGGCTCACGCAGCTGAGCTTGATCGTAACAAGGATGGCATCATTGGTTACGTTCTTGCAATTGGTGACATCGGTCACAACGACTCTATCGCTCGTACTCGTGGTGTCCGTAAGGCACTTGGTACTGGTGTTGAGAAGGACGGCAAGATTATTTCTGATCCAGTAGGCACCAACACTGACGGCTCCGCATCTGTTGTTCAGGACGGTAAGCTTGAGGTTGGCGGCAAGTCCTACACCATCCGTGAGCTTGCTTCTCAGGAGATGAAGAACACCGCTGGTGCAACATGGGATGCTGCAACCGCTGGTAACGCAATTGCTGCTTGGTCTTCTTCCTTCGGCGATCAGATTGATGTTGTTGTTTCCAACAACGACGGTATGGGTATGTCCATCTTCAACGCATGGTCAAAGGCTCAGAAGGTCCCAACCTTTGGTTACGACGCTAACTCTGACGCAGTTGCAGCTATTGCTGACGGCTATGCAGGCACCATTTCCCAGCACCCAGATGTCCAGGCTTACCTGACACTCCGTCTGCTCCGCAACGCTCTTGACGGTGTTGACATCAACACCGGCATTGAGACTGCAGACGAAGCTGGCGACAAGATTGACTCCAAGGACTACAAGTATGTTGCAGATCAGCGTTCTTACTACGCTCTCAACCTTGCAGTTACCGCTGAGAACTACAAGGACAACCTTGACGCAACCACTCCTTACAAGGATGCTTCTGCTCAGCTGAGCGCAGACAAGCACCCAGAGAAGAAGGTTTGGCTCAACACCTACAACTCTGGCGACAACTTCCTTGGTTCAACCTATGTTCCACTGCTCAAGAAGTATGCTCCACTGCTCAACCTCAACGTTGAGTACATCGCAGGCGATGGCCAGACTGAGTCCAACATTACCAACCGTCTTGGCAACCCTGACGAGTACGATGCATTTGCATTCAACATGGTTAAGACCGACAACGGTTCTTCCTATACCCAGCTGCTTAAGTAATTAAGTAGTCGATAGCACGAAACAATACCGGAGGGGAGACACCTGCTCTCCTCCGGTGTTCTCGCGAATAAGCGCAATAACTTAGCGAGATAAGGGGTGATTACATGGCAGATACAGAAAACGATATCGTTCTAACAATTGATGGAATGAGCAAGTCCTTTGGACGTAACCGCGTTCTGGATCACATTTCAATGAACGTACGCCGTGGAACCGTTATGGGTCTTATGGGAGAGAACGGCGCAGGCAAATCTACCATGATGAAGTGCCTGTTTGGTACGTATCAAAAAGATGAAGGCAAGATATTTCTTGACGGCAAAGAGGTTAATTTCTCCGGACCAAAAGACGCACTTGAGAATGGTGTCGCAATGGTTCACCAGGAGCTTAACCAGTGCCTCGATAGAAATGTTGTAGATAACTTGTTCCTTGGTCGCTATCCCGTTAATGCAATGGGTGTTGTCGACGAGGGACGCATGAAAAAAGAAGCTAATGAGCTCTTCAGGCGTCTTGGTATGACTGTAGACCTGACACAGCCTATGAAGAACATGTCAGTATCTCAGCGTCAGATGTGCGAGATTGCAAAGGCAATTTCTTACAACGCTAAGATTATTGTTCTTGATGAGCCTACTTCTTCGCTTATGACTCAAGAGGTCGAGAAACTCTTTGAGATGATTCGTATGCTCAAAGAGCAGGGAATTTCACTGGTCTACATCTCTCACAAGATGGATGAGATCTTTGAGATTTGCGACGACATTTCAGTTCTTCGTGACGGCAAGCTTGTTATGACCAAGCGCTCTGATGAGACCAACATGAATGAACTTATCTCTGCAATGGTTGGCCGCTCACTTGAAAATCGCTTCCCAGATGTTACTAACACACCTGGTAAGACGTATCTTTCTATTCAGCACCTTTCAACTAAATACGAGCCATACCTTCAGGACGTCACCTTTGATGTAAAGAAGGGTGAGATCTTTGGTCTGTATGGTCTTGTCGGCGCTGGTAGAACTGAGCTTCTGGAAACAATCTTTGGTGTAAGAACCAGAGCTGCCGGTCGTGTCTACGTCAACGAGCACCTTATGAACTTCTCGACAGCTGCAGAGGCAATGGATCATGGTTTTGCCATGATTACCGAGGAGCGCAAGGCAAACGGCTTGTTCCTTAAGGGCGATTTGACGTTTAACACAACCATTGCAAACTTGAACCAGTACAAGGCTGGTCCAATTCTTTCTGATCCTAAGATGACTAAGGCTACCGTCAACGAGCTCAAGGTTATGAATACCAAGGCTCAGGGTCCATCAGACTTGATTTCAAGTCTTTCTGGCGGCAACCAGCAGAAGGTCATTTTTGGTAAATGGCTCGAGCGCTATCCTCAGGTTTTCCTGATGGACGAGCCTACTCGTGGTATTGATGTTGGTGCTAAATATGAGATCTACCAGCTCATTATTGATATGGCTAAGAGCGGTACCACTATTATCGTAGTCTCTTCGGAGATGCCAGAGATTTTGGGAATTACCAACCGTATTGGCGTTATGTCCAACGGCAGGCTCTCGGGCATTGTAAATACCAACGAGACAAATCAAGAAGAACTCCTGCGCCTCAGCGCAAAGTACCTGTAGGAGAGGATGATACAAATGCCAAAAACAGGTGGATCTGTTCTGACGGCCGAGCAGGAAAAAGAGCTGCTAAAGCCTATTGATCAGAAGATTGGTTCCATTCAGGCTCAAATTGATGAGCTTCGCGCAAATGGTACCAACAAAGTAATTTCAACACTGAGCGCTATTGAGTCAACAAAGCGCGATAAGTCTATCTCTGCTGAAGAGCGCAACACGCTAATTGAGGGCTACAAGGCTGAGCTGGAGCTTGCAAAGAAGGTTGAGTCCGAGAACAGTGCTCAGGTCTCCAAGCTTATTGCAGAGGCCGAGGCGTATCTCAAGGAGCACTACAAGAGCGAGTATCTTGAGCCAGTTAAGGCAAGCTGTGCCGTAGAGAAGGAGCAGGCTAAGCAGAATTACGCTGCTGCTCTTGAGCGCCTCAAGAAGGAGCACGAAGAGGCTGTCAGCAAGACTTCTGATGCTCAGGAAATCAAGGATGAGAAGTACGTCTATAAGAACCGTCAGTTTGATGCTAAGGTCAACTATCAGAAGGACCTTCAGCTCATCAAAGACCGCGCTCATAATGCGTTTAGTCATGAGTATCACCTCATCGACCTTCTCAGGATGTCTAAGTTCACTCCACTGGAGTCTCAGGCTCAGAAGTGGGAGAACTACAAGTACACCTTTAACACCCGTTCATTCTTGCTTCAGAACGGTCTGTACATTGTTATTCTCCTGGTATTTATTGCCCTTTGTATCATTACCCCAGCAGTCAAGGGCACTCAGCTCCTGACATACTCCAACGTCATCAACATTCTTCAGCAGGCATCGCCTCGAATGTTCCTGGCTCTTGGTGTAGCTGGATTGATTCTGCTTACCGGTACTGACCTGTCTATTGGTCGTATGGTTGGTATGGGCATGACCGCTTCAACCATCATCATGCACCAGGGCATCAATACTGGTCAGGTCTTTGGTATCACTTTTGACTTTACCGGTATTCCAATTCCTGTCAGAATTATTATGGCTTTGGTTACCTGTATTGTTTTGAGTACCTTCTTTACCAGCATCGCTGGCTTCTTTACCGCTAAGTTTAAGATGCATCCATTCATCTCCACCATGGCTAACATGCTGATTATCTTTGGTATTGTTACCTATGCAACAAAGGGTGTTTCATTTGGCGCTATCGAGCCATCTATTCCAGATATGGTTATTCCACGAATCGGCAAATTCCCATCCATCATTTTGTGGGCAATCGCGGCTATCGCTATTGTTTGGTTCATCTGGAACAAGACCACCTTTGGTAAGAACCTCTACGCTGTAGGCGGAAACCCTGAGGCAGCAGCTGTTTCTGGTATTTCAGTCTTTAGGGTCATGGTTGGCGCTTTTGTCATGGCTGGTATTCTGTATGGATTTGGCTCTTGGCTTGAGGCCATGCGCATGGTTGGCTCTGGTTCCGCAGCTTATGGACAGGGTTGGGATATGGACGCAATCGCAGCCTGCGTTGTTGGTGGCGTCTCGTTTACTGGTGGTATTGGTAAGATCTCCGGTGTTACCGTGGGTGTTCTTATCTTCACTGCACTGACTTACGCACTGACCATTCTTGGTATCGATACCAACCTGCAGTTTGTCTTCTCGGGCGTCATTATTCTGACCGCTGTCACCCTTGACTGCTTGAAGTACGTCCAGAAGAAGTAGCTGGCGCTCCCACGCCGCGTGCCGTACAGCGCGGACATGCGCCGCAAGTGCGGAAACGCAGCGGCGCCGAATGCCACAAGCGCGGAAACGCAGCGCAAGTGCGGAAAGCGTGCTATTACGTGCAAGTTTCGAGGCGTCTACTCACGTAGACGCCTCTTTTTTGGCGAAAGACAGCGCTTGCACGTTAAGGAAAAGTGGCTTTACGGGAAAATTACAAAGCAGCTGGTAAAATAAGGTATCTCTTCGGACATATGTCCTTTTACAAATTTCGCACCACACCTATGTCGGATAATCTGCAATTTTTGGCACTTGAATTGTCAAAGCAAGTGCAACGTTTGGTGATGGTAGACTTCCCAAGGGCACTTCCAACCCAGACGCTTACGTGGCCTTAGGTTGAGTTCATTATATACTGCCTCAATCTCTCTATCGCTAATCGATGAGAGGTCTGTGCCTTTTGGAAAATACTCTCTTATGAGGCCGTTGGTATTTTCATTGGTACCTCTTTGCCAGGGATGATGTGGAAGACAGAAGTAGATACTTACTCCGATAGCTTCTTGAAGCTCTGCTGCTCGAGCAAACTCAGATCCACGATCAAGCGTTATGGTTTTTACTACCTCACCTCTCAAAGCTTGCTGTATAGCTACATTGACATCGGCACTAGACCCTGATGCAGCTTTGCCACCAAC
>JABZHD010000150.1 GCA_015259045.1 Atopobium sp.
CCAATATACATACCTGGACGCTTACGAACAGCCTCAAGGCCTTCAAGGATCTTAATCTCTGTACCGTCATACTTATTTTCTTTTGCCACGTAAGTCCTCTCTTCAATTGTGAGCGGAATGATATAGGTATTTTACTATGAAATCGCCAAAATCAACTCGGCACAGAGAAATTTCATTGTTTAAACAGTAATATTTGGTATCTGAGAGGCTCTGTAAAGAGATTTAAGGACAGATTAGTGACAGATTTGACTAAAGACTCTTTTTTTGTCTAAAACTTGCTTCAATCGCTTTATAAGCCGTTGACTTGAGTGGCTCAGAAAGACCAGAAACTAACTCAGAAATTTGTGATTTTTCTTCTGTAGTGAGTTCTGGAAGAACTTTCTTCTCTACTTTTTGGCCCTGAGGTTGTTCTTTTGAGGAACCGTCTTCTTTACCAGCATGTCTATTGTATTTATCCAGCTTAAACTCAAGATCTGAAAATTCCAGGCCATGCTCTGACAGCCTGGCTCTATAGATTTCTCTTTGTGCAAGAAAATCAATCATACACATACGATTATCTACATAGACGGTAAGTACAGGGTACTCTCTACCAGCTACTTCTCTGACAAATACGCCGGTTGTATGTTCTGTCTCTCTTTCACCATTTGCTTCAACCCACGCAAGATAGGCGCGACGATTTTTTGACATACTCTTAGAATCTCTGAAGGTTCCAAGCAGAGAACTCATTAAATCTTTTGCATTTTCATTGCCACCGCGCGCAGGTGTTTCTTGTTGATTATTCATCGCTAAACCTAACTATCTGCGCTTTTTCTAAAACCTCTTCAGAGAAATATCCAAGGTTTGTCGTGGTAATTACCGTTTGAATGTCATGGAATGCAAATTCCATGATTGCTTTTCTACGGTCTTCATCAAGCTCACTCATAACATCATCTAAAAGCAGCAAGGGTTTCTCGCCAAGTATTTCTTCTGAAAGGAGAACTTCTGCCATCTTAAGTGCTAAAACGACAGTTCTAATTTGGCCTTGAGAACCAAAATTTCTAGCGTCTTTACCCTCAATTAAAAACTCAACGTCGTCTCGATGAGGTCCTTTTGTACTTTGCTGACGACGAATATCATCCGTGCGAGCTTCATGTAATGCCTGTAGGAATTGATCAGTTATTTCTTCTCGAGAAGCTTCAAGAGATACCTCTCCAATCGAAGAAATATAGTTCATTTCTAGATGTTCTCCACCAGAGAGTTCCTGGTAGATCTCACATGTCTTCTTTGCCAGGCGATCAAACAAATGAATTCGTGCATGAAGAAGCGTAGCCCCTCCTCTTGCAAGAGAAAGATCCCACGCATCAAGCAAGTTTTCATCTGGCCAATCAGATTTAAGCAACTTATTTCTTTGCTCAACTGTCTTGGTATATGCCGAGAAAACCTTGAAGTAGCTTTTATTTGCCTGGCGACCAAAGTCATCAAATTCTTCTCGGCGATACGATGCACCACCTTTAATCATCGAAAGATCATCGGGATAAAAAAGTACCGACATCAGTGTTCCAGAAATATCTGCAGCCTGACATTTCTTGCCATTCTTTGAAAATTGACGACGTCTTTCTGTAATGGTGCAGGTATTTTCTAGTTTTCTTCCATCTCCTGTAAGAGAAATCTCTATCTTTGCCTCAGAAGTACCTGTAAGAAGGAGCTGTGATGGTGTGGGCTTTCTAAATGAATATCCAGCAGTAAGGAGTTGTAGTGCTTCAACAGTATTTGTCTTACCTGCAGCGTTCTTTCCTACAAAAATAGTAGTTTGTGCAGATAAATCTATCTCTTTCGAAGAAAAACAACGAAAGTTATATAGCGAAACATGTTCAACTTTAAGTCCCACACAACCCCTATCAAATTAGAGGCGAACAGGCATCAGAAGATACAAGTAGTTAACCTTGCCGTTTGATTTGAAAATAGCTGGCTGAGAAGGACCTTGAAGCTCAAGACGCAAAAGATCCTTAGAAGGAGCAGCATTTACACAATCAAAGACATAGTGATAATTCAAAGCAATAGAAAGGGAATCTCCCTCAATCTGAGCTTCAATATGCTCGGAAGACTCACCCTGATCTGGTGAGGATGCAGAGAGCTTAACTTCTTTACCATCGGCGTCAACATCAAAACGAACTGAAGGATTTGCTAGTGCAATAACAGAGACGCGCTTCAGGGCTGCAGAAAAATCTTCAACGTTGATATCAACTGACGCGGTGCAAGACGTAGGAAGTAGCTGCTTATAGTCTGGGAAGTGACCTTCAATCTTACGAGAGATGTGAGTGGTATTTCCAAACTGGAAGACTACCTGGTTATCTGTAGTACCAATCAAAACCTTCTCAGTCATGCTACGCATAGAAAGAACGTCATGGAACACTTCACCAGAGATAATTGCAGTAAAAGACTCACCTGCTGGAGTATCTGTGTTGGAATCACAAACGGCAAGACGGAATGAGTCTGTTGCAACAAGGCGAATAGTGTTGTCCTCAACAGTGAGAGAAATTCCCTGAAGAATAGGACGAGAAGCTTCCTTAGAAGTTACTCGATACACCTTATCAACCATAGTTGATAGAAGCTGGCTTGGGAGCTCACAAGTTTTCTCAAGATCAAACTCTGGGAATTGAGCCCAATCGTGGGCAGAAAGAGTATTAAGTCTAAAAGACGAACGCTGGCATGTTACAGAAAGCGTACGATCTCCACCTTCAAAAGTAATTGCTGCGTCAGGAAGATTTTTAACAATATTCTGGATAACCTTTCCAGAAACAACTGTCTCTCCTTCTTCCTCTACGTTTGCTGCAATTTGATGCTTAATAGAAATAGTTAAGTCGCTGGATTGCAGCTCAAGCATGCCATTAAAT
>JABZHD010000151.1 GCA_015259045.1 Atopobium sp.
CCACGGCGTTGTCTCGCAGTAGCCGCCTCGTGGAGAGCATCCTATAGAGGGGTGCAGATATTTTAAGCATTTCTCAACTCGCAGTCTTCTCACAACTCAAAATGTAAGATATAGTTAACTTTCAAAAAGTTCCGCTGCTTCTGTGTAACGCGCATTGTACGTTGTATGTTGTGCGCAAAAACGCAGCGTCACTTTAGAGGGGTAACGTATGATAAGAAAAGCCGGACCGTTCCGTCTTTTCATGGGCGTTCTCGTTGCAATTCTGGCGGCGAGTATCGTAATAACTTCAACGATGGGCGCCATTGGTGTGTCCCTACAAGACGCATATGCCGTGCTGACACATCATCTTTTTGGCATGCCGCTACCAGAGGCTCTAGCTGCAGGAGGACCTGTCGAGAAGGTCGTCTGGTCGCTACGTTTTCCTCGCATCATCTTGGGTGTGGTAGCCGGAGCTGGCCTTGCGCTTTCGGGCGTTGTCATGCAGGCATCGGTTCAAAATACCTTGGCTGAGCCGTATATTTTGGGCATTTCTTCAGGAGCTTCGTGCGGAGCCACCTGCGCCATCATGCTTGGAGCCGGCGCAGTAAACGTTGTGGGAATTTCTTCGGTGCCGCTGTTCTCGTTTATTGGCTCAACAATAGCCACGATTGGCGTTTTGTTGCTGGCATCTACCGGCGGCCATATGACGTCGTCAAAGCTTGTTCTCTCGGGCATGATTTTGAACGCTCTGTTCACGGCGCTGTCTAATTTCATCATCACTATTGCTGCTAACGCTGAGGGCATGATGGATCTGAAGTTTTGGACCATGGGCTCTTTGGCACGAGCAAGCTGGGGAAACGTTGGCGTTTCCGTTGTTGTAGTACTTCTCGTCAGTGTGTTTTTCTTAACGCAGTTCCGCTCTCTCAACGTGCTTCTAATGGGAGACGAGGCTGCTACAACGCTTGGCCTCAATACCAATTTGTGCAGGTGGGCATACTTGACCATTTCTGCGCTCATGGTTGGCACGCTGGTTTCATCAGTAGGAACCATCGGTTTTGTTGGTCTTATCATTCCGCATATTGCCCGCTCGTTTGTTGGGTCCGATCACCGAAGGCTGGTGCCAACTGCGCTGGTACTGGGGGCTATTTTCATTCTTTGGGCAGATGCCTGTGCTCGTACCGTCTTAGGCAACGCCGAAGTTCCTATTGGCATTCTGACCGCTGTTGTAGGCGCGCCGTTCTTTGTTTACATCATGGTTGCCCGCAACTACAGCTTTAGGGATGGTGAGTAGCATGCGCCTTGAAGTGCAAAATGTTTCGGTCACCATTCACAACAAGCCGATTGTAAAGGACGTCTCGCTTAACGTGGCAGATGGCGAGTTTGTGGGTATCCTTGGCCCTAATGGATCCGGCAAGTCAACGCTTTTGCGAGCAATTTACGGTCTTGGTCATCGCTATGACGGCCAGATTTTGTGGGACGGTCGTGACGCCACTGAGATATCACGACGTGACTTTGCGCGTAAGGTTGCGGTTGTAAGCCAGTTTAACTCGTTGTCCTTTGACTTTACCGTTCGAGAGATTGTGTCGCTGGGACGCAGCCCTCATCAGTCGGCGCTGTCAAAAGAAACCGATCGCGACGAGTCAATCGTTTCTGATGTTATTCAGAAAGTTGGCCTTTCTCGCTTTGAAGACCGCTCTTTTGCCACGCTTTCAGGTGGCGAGAAACAACGTGTCATGTTGGCTCGTGCGTTGGCTCAGGAACCAGAATTTCTGGTGCTTGATGAGCCTACTAATCACCTGGATATCACGTACCAGATTGATATTTTGCGCCTTGTTCGCAATCTTGGTATCAGTTGCCTGGCTGTTTTGCATGACATTGTGATGGCAGCTCATTATGTCGACCGCCTGTATTTCTTACAAGAGGGGACTATTGTTTCCGAGGGAACACCTGAGGACATTGTGACCCCTGAGTTACTTGCTGATGTGTATGGCGTTGAGGGCATGGTCCGCCCATCAACTGCTGGAAACGGTATCAGCATTGATTACGTGTATTAATCGCCTGTTGAGTATCAACAGATGAATGAAAGGATATCCGATGGATCCTCGTGTAAGTTCAAATCTCTTTACGAGAAGGAATTTTTTGAGCATTGCAGCAGGATTTGCTGCAACTGCTGCTGGACTGGGTCTTACTGCGTGCAACAATGCGCCGTCTAGCCCATCTACCCCTGCTACAGAAGAAAAGAAATCAGCCAATACCAGCTATCCAGTATCGTTCAAGCTCTATGACGGTGACGGCAATGAGTTTGAGGCAAAGTTTGACAAGGCTCCTGAGAGCGTTGTTACCTTGACAGACTCCGCCGCTGAGATTCTGCTGCGTCTGGGCCTTGGCTCCAAGATTATTGGCACTATCAAGCCTGACGCACCAATGCCTTCAGATATTGCTGATGAGTATGCGAAAATCAAGCAGCTGGGCGATAAGAAGAGCCTTTCTCGCGAGGTTGTTGTTGCCGCTAATCCAAACCTTATTGTGGGACGTTCCCGTCTCTTCACTTCAAAGGATCAGACTACTCCAAAAGACTACGCTGACCTTGGCATTTCTGTCTATACTCAGCTTGCATCTTCTGAGCAGGGCGATCCAACGCTTGCTGGAATTATTTCTGACATTAAGAACCTTGGATCTATTTTTGATGTTCAGAGCAATGCCGACACCTATACCGCCGACCTTCAGAAGCGTCTTGATGCCATTAACGAGCGCGTTAAAGCACACGAGAAAGACGCAAAGAAGACTGTGCTGGTTATGACTAACCTCAAGGACGGCACGTTTGGTCTGTTTGGTGGTAGCGAGAAGAGCCTTGAGTTTACTATCATTGACCAGCTTGGAGC
>JABZHD010000152.1 GCA_015259045.1 Atopobium sp.
GTATCAAGGAAGTACTTCTCATCTACGCCGTAATCCTTGATGGTCTCCTTGACGCCGATGTATGCCTTGAGCTCCTCAATCTTCTTGACGAAGTTCTCAAAGACCTCACGGTCATCCTTACCGGTAACACCGCAGAAACGACCCGCCTCAGCATAACGTGCAAGAGTGTGTGGGTGATCGTACTGTGGGAAAGTACCCATCTTTGTTGGGCGCTCAGCTGCGTTGTAGCGCATAACGCGAGTAAGGATAACTGCGTTTGCCCAACCGTGTGGAATGTGGTGGAAAGCGCCCAGCTTGTGAGCCATGGAGTGGTTGACACCCAGGAATGCATTAGCAAATGCAAGGCCACCCAGGCAGGAAGCATTTGCCATGTGATCGCGTGCCTCGACATCGTTTGGATTGTCATAAGCACGTGGCAGGTACTCAAAGACCAGCTTCATGCCGCGAAGAGCCATGCCATCTGTGTAGTCAGATGCCATCATGGAGACAAATGCCTCGAGGCAGTGAGTAAGAACATCGATACCAGAAGCAGAGGTCAGGCCCTTAGGCTGGCTCATCATGTTGTCGGTATCAACGATTGCCATGTTAGGTAGCAACTCGTAGTCTGCAAGTGGGTACTTAACGCCGTTGTCAGCATCAGTGATGATGGCAAATGGAGTTACCTCGGAACCGGTACCGGAAGAAGTTGGGATAGCAACGAAGAATGCCTTGTTGCCCATCTTAGGATAGTTGTAGACACGCTTGCGGATATCCATGAAGTCCGCCGCCATGTCCTCAAACTTCTCCTCTGGATTCTCGTACATGGACCACATAATCTTACCTGCGTCCATAGCAGAACCGCCGCCGATTGCAATGATGCAGTCTGGCTCGAAGGAGCGAATGCGAGCTACACCCTCAAGAGCGCACTGAAGCGTTGGATCTGGAGCAACGTCCCAGAATGAAGAGTGAACAATGCCCAGGGAATCCAGAGTCTCCTCGATGGTCTTGGTGAAGCCACTCTTGTAAAGGAACTGGTCTGTGACAATGAAGACGCGCTTCTTGTTATAGACCTCTTTGAGCTCACGGAGAGCAAGAGGCATGCAGCCCCTCTTGAAGTAGACCTTCTCAGGTACACGAAGCCAAAGCATATTCTCTTGCCTCTCTGCAACAGACTTGTAGTTAAGCAGGTGCTGTGGGCCAACGTTGCCGGAAACGGAGTTGCCGCCCCAGGTGCCGCAGCCAAGGGTTAGGGATGGAGCCATCTTGAAGTTGTAAATGTCTCCGATGCCGCCCTGAGAGGAAGGGGTATTGATCAGAATACGGCAGGTCTTCATTGCTGCCTGGTGCTTAGCAATCTTCTCTTTCTCGTTAATGTTGACGTAAAGAGAGCTGGTGTGACCATAGCCACCGTCAGCAACAAGGCGCTCTGCCTTAGCAATTGCCTCGTCAAAAGTCTTTGCACGATACATGCCAAGAACTGGAGAGAGTTTCTCGTGAGCCATCTCTTCTGAAGGCTCAACAGAGGTTACCTCACCAATAAGAATCTTGGTCTTCTCTGGGACCTCGACACCGGCAGTCTTAGCGATAAAGTGAGCGGACTTACCAACGATACCTGCGTTAACAGCTCCGTTAATAATGACAGTCTTGCGGACTGCATCGAGTTCCTTACCCTGGAGGAAGTAGCAACCGCGGTCTGCAAACTCCTTCTTAACCTGGTCATAGACGCTGTCGAGAACAGTAACAGACTGCTCAGAAGCGCAGATCATGCCGTTGTCGAAAGTCTTAGAGTGAATGATGGAGTTAACTGCAAGCTTGATGTCTGCGGTGTCATCAATGATAGCTGGAGTGTTACCTGCACCAACACCCAAAGCAGGCTTACCGGAAGAGTAAGCAGCGTTAACCATGCCTGGACCACCAGTTGCTAGGATGATGTCAGCGTTGCTCATAACTGCTGCGGTCAGGTCGATGGAAGGAACTGGAACCCAATCGATAATACCCTTGGGGCAGCCGGCCTTCTCGGCAGCATCGCGAACAATACGAGCGGCAGCAATGGTGCACTCTTTAGCGCGTGGGTGTGGGGAAATGATAATGGCGTTTCTTGTCTTCAGAGCAAGAAGTGTCTTAAAGATTGCGGTAGAAGTAGGGTTAGTAGTTGGAATAACTGCAGCTACGATACCCATTGGCTCGGCTACAACTCGATAACCTGCAGCTGGATCATCCTCTACAACACCACAAGTCTTCATGTCCTTGTACTTGTTGTAAATATACTCTGCTGCGTAATGGTTCTTGATAACCTTGTCTTCCATTACACCCATGCCAGTTTCTTCAACTGCCATGCGAGCAAGAGGGATACGATTTTTCTCGGCCGCAAGAGCAGCTTCATAGAAAATCTTATCGACCTGCTCTTGAGTGAATGTTGCAAACTCTGCCTGTGCCTCGCGCATCTCTTCGAGGCGCTTGAGCAAAGTATCAACATCCTCAATTTGAGTAGCCTTCTTTGCCATAAAATCCCCTTCTATTTAGGAACATTAGTTCAAATTATACCAAGGTATGCTAATCAAATGCTTACCGTTAACCGACTCTCTCAAAATTTATAATCTGCGTTCTGGCGTCTTCATCCGTTGCTGTAAATCTATGCCATTCACCTGGCGATTCTTTCCACGTGTAATCCACGTACGGGCCAAATCCACCCACCAGCTGCGACGTTGCGCGCACAAAGCTCGGGTCCGTCTTGAGACCCGGATAGCGCACCGCCTCGACGCGCGGATGGCACGCCAGGTACGCGGCAACCACCTGCGCCGCGTCGCTCGCCGCGTGGCGAGAAACCCGGTGCGCTCGCAGCTCTTCCGCTCCCGTGGCAGAAATCGTCACAC
>JABZHD010000153.1 GCA_015259045.1 Atopobium sp.
CCACGTCAGAGTCAGCGTCGTAGAGAGCAAGCATCGCCTGAATAAGCGCATCGCCCGAAAGTCCACGATGTTCCTCGACAGTTGGCAGTCCCTCGTAGAGAGGACCGCGGAAAATCTCGCCAGGAACAAACGAGAAAATCTGGAATCCAACCGCCGAAAGGCGTGCGTTAATATGTGCGACGCGCTCCAACGAAAGGCCCGTGTAGCTCTTGGGATAGTAATTGTGGCAGGCAGCAAAACGAGTGAAGTCGGCGCCAGCTACTCGCCATGCGGAAATGTCATCCTTGGTGATGGTCGAAGCGTTAAAGACCACGTGGAACTTGCGAGAAAGCTCTACGGTCTCCGCCGCGTCAAACCCAAAGTCAAGACGCACATACGTAATGCCCAGCTCCGCAAGCTCGTCAAACTTCTGAACGCCAAGTTTAGAAAGAGTAGCAGGAGAAACATCAGCAATGAGGTTGATCTCTGCCTTCCTGCAAAGTTCCAAGAGCTTACGAGCCTCAGTGCGATAATCAATCCCCTCTTCCTCGGGAATCTGTAGAGAGGTGAATGCATAGTGGCATCCGGCTGCCTGCGCTTTTGCCACAACCTCAGCATTAGCCTCATATCCGCTGGCAAAATACAGTGAAATTCCGGTGCGCATAAATCCTCCAAGCAGTTGCAAAACGCTTTCTAAAAGACGGGGTTTCTCGCCAGGCGAGAAGACCGACGGGAAGCCAGGCGGGCGCCAGTCGAGTGCCAGGCGAGGTGCCGGTCGAGCGCCGGGCAAGAAAAATCCCTCTTCCTAGGATACCTAAGAAGAGGGATAAACGTTTCTAGAACGTGCGGTTTTTACTCGCCGAAGACGTCGTTAATACGATCCTCGTCAACGCCGAAGAACCAAGTAAGTGCAAAGCCTGCAGCGTAAGCAAGAAGCATTGCAAGCAGGTAGAAGACCTGGTTACCAGGCTGGACAATCAGCAGACCAAAGAGGCCGGAGACGCCCTGGGAAACGGTACCAAGGTGGAAGAGGTAAGCAACTACGGAGCCAATACCGGAGCCAAGGCATGCGGTGATGAATGGCTTACCAAGAGGCAGGGTAACTGCGTACATAAGAGGCTCGCCGATACCGAGCATACCAACTGGGATGGACTCGGTCAGGTACTTCTTGACGCGCTTGTTCTTGGTCTTGAAGAGGATTGCAAGACCAGCACCAACCTGGCCGCCGCCTGCCATCATCAGCAGAGGAAGCAGGTAGTTGATGCCCTGAGTTGGGCCCTCTGGGTTGTTAAGCATAACGTGGATTGGGGTAAGTGCCTGGTGAAGACCAACGGAAACCAGTGGCAGGAAGGTAGAACCAAGCAGGTAAGCACCAAAGACGCCAAGCTTGTCATAGAAGAACTGAAGGACAAAGAAGATTGCCTGGGTGAGCCATGCGCCTGCAGGCTGAAGAATCAGGACAGAGCCAATGACACCGAGAATAACGGTGCAAAGTGGAGTCAGGAAGGTGTCAAGAACGCTTGGCATAACCTTGTGCAGGTTCTTCTCCAGGAATGCGAAGAAGATTGCGCAGATGATTGCACCAATCATGCCGCCTGCTGCTGCGTTGAACAGGTCAGAGGAAGCGACGATAAATGCGCCCTCCTTGAAAGCAACAGTTGGAAGGCTGAATGGAAGGTGAACCAGACGAGTTGCAACGCCGTCAACAGTCTTGGAAGCAAGAAGAGGCATACCAGCGTTAGCAATGGAGAGTGCACCAGCCATAGCACCAAGAACGCGAGAACCGCCAAACTCCTTGGCAGCGTTCTCGCCAGCAAGAACTGGCAGGTAAGCGAAAAGTGCCCAACCCATGGTCCAGATAGCTGCGAACCACCACTCGTTAGCATAAGCCTTACCAGTGGAGAAGTTGATAACGTTGATGATACCGTTGATCAGACCTGCAGAAATGATGCCAGGAAGCAGTGGAACAAAGATGTTAGCAATCTTCTTGAGGAAGCGCTGAACAGGCTTGTTCTCGTACTTAGCCTTCTGAGCTGCCTTGTTGTCCTTAGCTGCGGAAACAACGTCGTCCTCAGATGCGTCACCAGCAGCAACGCCGGTAAGCTTGGAGAACTCAACAATAACCTTGTTGACAACGCCAGGACCAAGAACAACCTCAAGGTACTCTGCATCCTCGACCAGACCCATGACACCGTCGATAGCCTTGATAGCCTCGGAGTCAACCTTTGAAGGATCTGCGGTCTTAATGCGGAGCCTGGTCATGCAGACCATGTTGCTCTGAACATTTTCTTTACCACCGACGGCAGCAAGAATCTGTTCTGAAAGCTTGGTGTAATCCATACTTTCCTTCTTTCTCTCGTTGCGATGTTGCAACAAATACTTATCAAGAATACATAAAAAATGAACTTGTCGGTACAAGAATCCATACCTGTGGTTCATTGTTTCATGTTTTGACCTAATTTGAACACCCTGTTACTGCAGGTAAACTGAGCGTTTTTCAAAACTTACCCTACGCTTACGCGTCATACTGATACCACTGACCGATGTAACTGAAACAAAATGCTCACGCGTGTGTCATTTGTTACAACTGTAATTACTACAGTGCACCTCTAACATGACCATGAGCTGCCTCGAGCTTAGCTTTAGCCTCGTCAACAGGCATCTGAGTAAGCAGCATAACAATCGCAAGCTTTGCATTACCATCAGCCTGCTCAAGCGCCTGAGCTGCCTCTTCGCGAGTGCAACCAGTTGCTGCCATGGTGATGTTCTGTGCACGAACTACCAGCTTCTTGTTGGTCTGCTGCACGTCAACCATAAGGTTCTGATATGCCTTACCCACGCCAACCATAGAACCAGTCGAAATCATGTTC
>JABZHD010000154.1 GCA_015259045.1 Atopobium sp.
CCCCAGAAATTCTGGTGCGTGGAGCACCACCTGGCTGGTCATTTAAGCCATCAGGCAGGCCTGGATTTACTGCTAGCACAAAAATAACGTGTAGACCAAGTTCTTCTGCCCATTCAAGAGCTCTATCAAGCTCGGTAATGCAGCTTACATATGGTGTACCTGCAGCTTCCTCATCAAAAACGTACCAAGGCACAGAAATTCTTACCGCATTAAAACCACGAGCGGCAATGCTGACAAAGTCAGAACTCTGGATAAATGAAGAACGATGAGCTTTAACAAGAGTGTGGTAGGCCTCAACACCAAGTGCCTTAATGAGCTGAGCTTCATCAACGCAGCCTGTACGTGCAAACGGCTCAGGAGTTACCCACGGTTCAAGCGTAAGCCAACCGGTTAAATTGACACCCCGCAACGCTCCGTGAGCCATGAAATTCCACCTCGCCAAAAGATAAAACCTCTACATACGTAGAGTATACCCATCGAGGTTACGTTGCTCGCACAAGCTTTAAAAAACAACAGGTTACTTCATATTTTTTGAATATATGGCGCAATTGTTGGGGGTCTCATCGACCTCAACAGAAGAGACGGGCAAACCTTCTGCCTCAAGTTGCTCAAAGAGATACTTTGCCAGATTTTCTGCTGTTGTTCTAAACGGCAAAATAGTAAGCGAGAAACCCTCTTCTTTGAGACAGCTCAGTGTCTTATCAGAAAGAGAGCCTTCTTCAATCAAAAACGTGTGATCAAGGGAATCGCACAGCGTGCGGACCTTACGCTTAAAGACGCCAAAGTCCATAACCATATCTTTTTCTGTACCAGACTCACCAAGCTCTGCAGTTGAAATGCAGGCAGTCACATGCCAACGATGGCCATGAAGATTCTCACACTTGCCATAGTAGTTGGTAAGAAAATGCGCTGAGTCAAAGGCATATTCGGTCTTAAGCGTATACATTACGCATTGTCCTTTGAACCGCGTCCGCGATCATCGCGTCCAGCTCTTCTGTGCCTACGACGTGCAGCGTTTTGAGGCTGAGCGTCTCTAGATGCAACATTAGACGCACCGTTAGAACCAGAAGCATTCTGTGGGGCGTTCTGCGGAGCACTCTGTGCCTTCATACCTGCTCTATCACCTGGACGACGAGTCCTCTTTGCACGAACTGGCGCCTGTGCCTCATCAGCTTTCTGTGGCGCTTGAGGAGCATCTGTTCGTCTAAAGCGCTTTCCCTGTGGTTGCTTCTGCGCAGGAGCTGTGCTGTGCTCGCTCTTCTGAGGAGCCTGAGTATTTGTAGCGCCCTCTTCGGTTGCGTGATGGCGACGGCGCGTACGACGCAGTGTATCTGTTGCAGCGTCAAAGGTGCTGGAACCAGGATTAACCTGAGCATTCTTTGAAGTTCTTACGCGACGGGTGCGAGAAGAACTTTGAGTTCCCTGCTCTTCTCGAGCGTTTCTTGTACCAGAGTTCTTAGCGTTATCCTGCCTATTTACAGAATTCTGCTCGGAGCGCTCACGTTTGCGCCTTGGAGCCTCAGTAACAAAGAGGTCTGGATTAATCTCTGGCTCTTCATCAACAATGAGACCGTTTGCTCGATCAAGCTCTGCCAGCGCCATCTGAACCTCAACAGATTCAAGACGCTCAAGTGCAGCGCGAGAAACGCTATCTGGCCTGCAAGAACAACCCAGGTCTTCCGACTTCTGCTGTGCTGCAGGAGAAGCGTCCATATCAGCAAGAGGAATGCGTACTACCTTGCCACTCTCTAGGCGAAGGGCAATCTCTTCTTTTGGCGTATTGTATTCAACAATTTTTGCCATGCCCAAAGGAGTTTCAATAACAGCATTGCGCTTTGGGGCACGGTTCTTAAAATCACGATATGCTTCAAACTCATAGCGCAAGCAGCACATTAAGCGGCCACAAGCACCAGAAATCTTGGTGGAGTTCAAAGGCAAATCCTGTTCTTTTGCCATGCGAATAGAAACTGGCTCAAAAGAAAGGCCAAACCTCCTACAGCAGAGCTCTTGTCCGCAGTGACCATAACCGCCGATAACCGCTGCTTCTTCTCTGACGCCAATCTGACGCATATCAATGCGCTCGTGAAGCTCATGAGAAAGCTCGCGCACAAGTTGCCTAAAGTCCACACGATCATCAGCCGAGAAGTAACACACGACCTTCTCGCCATCAAAAAGGTACTCGACGCCAATAGGCTTCATCTCAAGTTCTTCTTGAACAGCAAACTTCCTGAACACGGGAAGCGCAGCCTCGCCTTTGACAGCAAGCTCTTCTGCGCGAGCAAGGTCCTCTTCAGTTGCAACGCGAACAACGTCTTTGAGCTCGGCTTTGTTTGTCTTGTACTCAAACTCTTCCTGTGAAATCTCACGAGGATCAGCAACAGCAAGACCAATCTCTAGACCGCGCTCGGTCTGACAAATGACGTGGTCACCTTCAAGAACGCCGGACTCCTTTGGATCAAACCAAAGGTCGCGCGCGGCGTATTCAAACTTCACCGGGACAACGGTGGGCATGTAAGTGCCTCCTTGATATGCAGCAGCATAACCTCAAGGGTTAGCTGGGGAGAAACAGAGCGGTCCAGGTTGTATTGAGCCTCTTGCACCGCAGCTAGAGCCCCAAGAACACCCTGGGTATGAGTTTGAGATGCAACGCGGTCGATAATGCCTGCTGCATCCGTATTTACTATTTCTTCATCAACTGCTTCGCAACATAAAAGTACATCGCGAAGAAGCGATTCCAGAATTGCCAACATTTCTATGATACCTGAACGCTCGCGCGCTGTGAGCTCTCGCTTATTTGCAGCCTCAACCTGCTTTAAAGCGGTGCTAGTAAGAAAATCCTCACTTTGAGC
>JABZHD010000155.1 GCA_015259045.1 Atopobium sp.
ATATCAAGCGGCGCATCAGTGCGAATAGTTGCCACCTTACGGGAAAGCAGCGCGTCATCAATGTGGGCGCGAAGGTTTTCTCCCACCTTGCCCTTGACCTCGTCAGCGTGGGCAATGACCTCATCAAGCGAGCCATACTCCACAATCAGAGCAGCAGCTTTCTTGGGGCCAATTCCAGGAACGCCCGGAATGTTATCCGAAGAATCTCCCTTAAGGCCATAGAAATCTGGGACAAGCTCAGGCGTAATACCTGCATAGAGATCTGCCACGGTCTCTGGCGTCATGATTGAGACGTCAGAGACACCCTTGCGCGTAGAAACAATCTTGACGTTTTCTGTGGAGAGCTGATACATATCGCGGTCACCCGTGAAGAGTAGCATCTGGTAACCCTCAGCCTCACCACGGCGGGCAAGGGTACCCAAGATGTCATCGCCCTCCCAGCCTTCAAGCTGACAGACAGGAACATCCAGCGTTTTGAGCAACTCTTTGACTACAGGAAACTGCGCGTGCAAAGCAGGGTCCATAGGAGGACGTTGAGCCTTGTACTGAGGCAACATATCAATGCGAACCTGCGGTTTTCCCTTATCAAATGCGCAAATCACGCCATCAGGCGAGAAGGACTCAACAAGCTTGATAAACATGTTGAAGAAGCCAAAGAGCGCTCCGGTTGGCGTTCCATCTGGTGCTGCCATAGGCTGACGGATTGCATGGAACGCTCGATGCATGAGCGAGTTTCCGTCAATAACAGCAATAGTTCTGCGTGGTTTAGCTGCATCTTCTTTAGCTGATGCAGCGTCGTTTTGGTCTGTAATATCAACTGGCATAGTAGTATCAGACATACCTGCTCCTCTTAGTTTGTGTGCCTCTATTGTACTAAGACTTCCTCCGCTTATGCGCGCCAGAGCCCACGGAAACAAAGCCCACATCTCTTCTGGTGGCAGCCAAAATTTTTTGTAATCGTTATGTTTCTGTTTGTATCCTCGCCACTCTGACTCTGCCAAACGTGCGAAAATAACAACCAACATAACGTGCCCAGCACGCGAGAAAACAGACTAACTGCCAGCATTTACCCACAAGGAGGGGCTGTGGCTCACGACAAAGTTTCTCAGGAATTTGGCTCACTTCTCTTTACCGACGCAGATATGCAAGAACGTCTGCCAAGGCCAACGTACAAGAAACTTCGTAGTGTCATCCAGGACGGCAAGCCGCTTGACCTCGACATTGCAAACGAGGTTGCGCATGCCATGAAAGAGTGGGCGCTTGAAAAAGGTGCTACTCACTTCACACACTGGTTCCAGCCTCTCACAGGTATTACTTCCGAGAAGCACGACAGCTTTATGACTCCTCAGGGAAACGGCACTATTTTGATGTCCTTCTCGGGAAAAGAGCTGGTACAGGGCGAACCTGACGCATCAAGCTTCCCTTCTGGCGGACTTCGCGCCACGTTTGAGGCTCGTGGTTACACGGTTTGGGATCCTGCAAGTCCAACCTTCATCAAAGATGAAGTTCTCTGCATTCCAACAGCATTTATTTCATACACTGGAGAAGCTCTGGACAAGCGCACTCCTCTGCTTCGTTCCCAGGTTGCCCTAGAGAAGCAGGCCAAGCGCGTTCTTGCACTTTTTGGACAAGAGCCTTCTCGCGTTGTTACAAACATTGGCCCTGAGCAGGAGTACTTCCTTATCAAAGAGGAAGACTTTGAGCAGCGCCCTGACCTTATCCTTTGCGGTCGTACTCTCTTTGGTTGTGAGCCAAGCAAGGGCCAAGAGCTTGACGAGCACTACTTTGGTGCCATTCGTCCAACCGTCAACAACTTCATGAAAGAGCTTGATGACGAGCTCTGGAAGCTGGGCATCCCTGCAAAGACCAAGCACAATGAGGTTGCTCCTTGCCAGCATGAGCTTGCACCTGTCTTTGAGCAAGGTGCACTTGCTATTGACAACAACCTCCTGACCATGGAGAAGCTCAAGCTTCTTGCACCGCATCACGGCCTTGCCTGCCTTGAGCACGAGAAGCCCTTTGAGTACGTCAATGGCTCTGGTAAGCACGACAACTGGTCACTCTCCGCAGACAACGAGAACCTGCTCGAACCTGGCGATAAACCTGGCGAGAACCTTCGCTTCCTGGTCTTCCTTGCGTGCCTTGTTGCCGCTGTTGACTCTCATGCAGACCTTCTGCGCATGTCTGTTGCATCTGCTGGAAACGATCACCGTCTTGGCGCAAACGAGGCTCCACCTGCGATTGTTTCCGTCTTCCTAGGTGCCGCGCTTTCTGTAATTGTTGATGATCTTATTACTGGCTCCGATGTTCACGGTGCAAAGCGCACTCGTATGGACCTTGGCGTTCCAACACTACCTGCAGTCCTTAGGGACAACACAGATAGAAACCGTACCAGCCCCTTTGCTTTTACTGGTAACAAGTTTGAGTTCCGTATGTGCGGCAGCCAGCAGAACCTCTCTGATCCTAACGTCATTTTGAACACCATTGTTGCCGAGCAGTGTGACCGCTTTGCAAACGATCTTTCAAATGCTTCTGAGGAGAACTTCACCAAAGAAGCTTTGAGCTGGGTTATTGACACCTTTAAGGCTCACGAGCGCATCCTCTTTGAAGGCAATGGCTACTCAGGCGATTGGGAGAAACTTGCCGAAGAGCGCGGTCTTCCAAACCTCCGCACCACCCCTCAGGCACTTCCTGCAATGGTTGCTCCAGAGAACATTGAACTCTTTGAGCACTACGGTGTTCTTTCCCAGGCAGAAGCGCAGGCTCGCTACGTTGCAAAGGCAGAGCAGTATGCCAAGGTTCTCAACATTGAGGCTCGTACCATGCTGTATATGAC
>JABZHD010000156.1 GCA_015259045.1 Atopobium sp.
AGATTGTTGGATAAATTTTTCACATACTAATCTCTGCATTAGTTATGTTCTGCGTCTGATACGTCCTTATTTACGGTAGACTAGATGAGTAACCGTATATGAGGAGGCCCTATGAGTGAGTCTGTTAATCTGATGCAGCTCCAGGATATTGATTTGCAGCTGCTAAAACTCGCATCCAACTTGGCCTCAATGCCCCAGGTTCAAAAGATTAAAAACGCCCAACTTGCAGAGAAAAAGATTGCTTCTCAGCTCAAACAGGTACTTGGCGTTAAAAAAGACGTAGAAATTGATATTTCTGACCTCAATGATCAGCGTGCCCACTATGTCCAAAAGACAGAAGAGGTGTCTGCTGCTGTAAAAACTGCAACTAATCATCGTGCTCTTAGAGACTTTGACCAGCAGCTTTCTTCTTTAGCAAAGAATATTGAGAAGTGTGATTTTAAACTTGCAGCAAAAACAGAAGAGCTTGAGAAGTGCAAGAAGGCTTACCAAACAGCACAAGACTTGCAGGTAAAGCTTATGAAAGAACGTGAGAGCCTTTCTCAGTCTCTTGAGATTGATTCTGCGGCACTTCGTGCAGAGATTGTTGAGCTCTCTAAATCTCGAGAAGAGCTTGCAGCTCAGATTTCTTCTGACACGCTTGAGCGTTATGAAGCTGCACGTAAGCGTTTTAAGGGCCTGGCAGTTGAGCACCTTGTAGGTAATGTTCCAAGTGTTTGCCGCGTCAAGCTGCAGCCAAGTTCATTCCATGATCTTCAGCACAGCTCTGAGATTGCTGAGTGCCCTTATTGCCACAGGATGCTTATTACATCTACAGCGTTTGAAGAATAAAGGAATTTATCGCTATGTTGGATAAAACCGCTCAGTCCTCTGTATGCCTTGTGGTGTGCGGAGGCATTGCTGCATATAAAGCCTGCGAAGTACTCAGAGGCCTTCAAAAAGCTGACTGTGACGTTCGTGTTGTTATGACAGAAGATGCAGCTCAGTTTGTAGGAAAGACTACCTTTGAAGCATTAACGCATCATGAGGTAGTGCAGTCGCTCTATAACAATGCCGAGACTCCTGTTGCTCACGTTGACCTTGCTGACTGGGCAGATTGCATGGTAGTTGTACCAGCCACTGCTAATATCATGGCAAAAATGGCTCATGGTATTGCTGACAATGCCGCAAGTGCAACGCTTTTAGCTGCTCATACGCCAGTTCTTGTGGCTCCCGCTATGAATACGCACATGTGGGATAATCCAGCCACTCAGGCAAACGTGGCACTGCTGCGTCAGCGCGGCATCCAGATGGCTATGCCTGAGTCAGGCCGTCTTGCCTGCGGTTATACCGGAGACGGAAAGCTTGCTCCGGTACAGCAGATTGTTGACGCTGTACTAAAGGTTCTTTCCGGTAGAGATAGCGCGCCAGTTACGCAAGATCTTGCAGGTAAAAAGATTCTTATTACCGCAGGACCAACGCACGAGAAGATCGATCCAGTTCGCTTTATTGCCAACTGTTCTACAGGAAAACTTGGCTATACCGTAGCTAAAGCTGCTGCTCGCCGCGGTGCAGACGTCACACTTATCTCTGGTCCCACGCACTTGGAGGCTCCTCAGGGCGTCATCGTTCAAAGAGTAGTATCTGCTGAAGATATGTATAAGGCGTGCACAGACGCTTTTGACAACGTTGATGCTGCTATTTTGACGGCAGCTGTTGCCGACTACACCCCAGCTCATCCAGCAGACCATAAGCTCAAGAAATCATTAGAGTATCTTGAGTCTATTGAACTTAAAGAAACCACCGATATTCTCGCCAGCCTGTCTAAAGCAAAGAAAGACCAGGTTGTTGTAGGTTTTGCAGCCGAGACAAATAACGTCTTGGAGCATGCTCAAGCTAAACTTGAGCGTAAAGGTTGCTCCATGATTGTGGCAAATGATGTTTCTAGGCCAGACTCAACCTTTGGTTCAGATACAGACCGTGTGGCGTTTGTGACTCCTCAAGGTGTAGAACAGCTTGAGACTTTGCCACTGGAAGATGTAGCTTCAGAGCTTTTGGACCGTTTTTCCAAGATGCTTGAGGAGCGTGCATAGCGTGCAACCAGAAGAACTTTTTATTGGATGCCATCTCTCGGCAGGTAAGGGCTGGGAGGCAATGGGTAAAGACGCTCTTTCTATTGGAGCAACAACCTTTGCTTTCTTTACCAGAAATCCACGTGGCGGCAACGCTAAGGCTCTAGATGAGGCTGATGTTGCAAAGCTCAGGGAGCTGCTTGAGGTCAATCACTTTGGACCTTTGGTTGCACACGCTCCTTACACCATGAATCTGTGTTCGGCTAAAGAAGAAACCAGGGATTTTGCCCGTCGTGCGCTCACAGAAGATCTTGAGCGTATGGAGTATCTACCAGATAATTATTACAACTTCCATCCTGGTAGCCATGTGGGTCAAGGCTCTGACGTGGCAATTGAGCAGATTTCAGGCGCGCTTAACGATTGTCTGTTTGAAGGCCAGCACACCACTGTGCTTCTTGAAACTATGGCTGGTAAGGGCACTGAAGTTGGTAAAACGTTTGAAGAAATTGCTGCGATTCTAGATAAGGTAAACCACCCGGAACTTATGGGTGTGTGCCTTGATACCTGCCATGTTCATGATGGTGGCTATGAGATTGTAGAAAATCTTGATGAAGTTCTAGATACATTTGACCAGATAGTTGGCTTAGAAAAGCTAAAAGCCTTGCACCTTAATGACTCAAAGAATCCTCTTGGAGCTCATAAAGATAGACATGAACAGATTGGTAAGGGCTTCATTGGCCTAGAAACGTTCCGTGCTGTGGTAACTAATCCGCGCATCAACAC
>JABZHD010000157.1 GCA_015259045.1 Atopobium sp.
ACGTAACCAACAATACCGTGAAGTTTTCTGCGGTTTTGCTTCTGATGCGATCCAGTCCAGCCACGCAGAGGCTTCCGGAATCAGGTGTATCAAGTGCGCAAATCAAGCGCGCAAGGGTGGACTTGCCCGAACCAGTAGAGCCAATAACGGCAACATGTGAGCCTTTTTGCACGTCAACCGAGATGTTTTTGAGCACAGGCTTCTGGTACGAGAACGTCACATCGCACACGGAAACCGCTGCTGACCCGGACGCGCTGCCGATTGCGTCGCCGTGACCCGCGGCCGCCGCATCGTCGCAGCTCCCAGCCGCACCACCCGCACTTCTCGCGTCCTGCGCCGCTGTGGCGAGAAGCCCCGTCAGCTCGCTGAGCACGCGCTCAGCCGAAGGTGATTTGCACACGACAACTCCGCGGTTGTTGAGCGCGTGGGCAACCTGATAAGCAAACGGCTCCTCAAGATGCAGACATTCAACCAGTTCGTGCTGCTCAAAGAGTGCTTCAGGCGTTCCTTCAAATGCAACGCGACCGTCATCCAAGGCAATTACGTGGTCAGCGGAAACCACTTCGTCCATGAAATGCGTTACGTGAACAATAGTCTTTCCAGCTGCACGGAGTTTCTCGACAAGGCCCATAACGTTATTTCTATGAACAACGTCAAGAGCTGCGGAAGGTTCATCAAGAATCAGGATTTGCGGCTTCATAACCAGCGCGCCCGAGATGGCCACGCGCTGCTGCTGACCGCCCGAAAGCATCTGTGGATTTTCTGACGCAAACTCGGTGAGAGTGCCAAGTTCAATCTGCTGTTCTACCAGCGGTGTTATCTGGTCACTGGGCACCTGAAGGTTCTCCAGACCAAAGGCAATGTCGTCTGCGACTACGCTGCAGATAATCTGATCCTCAGGATTTTGGAAGACTAGGCCCGCTGTGGACGAATGGTTTTGTACGCCTCAAAGTCAACCTGGCCATCGTTGACAACGGTGGTTCCCAAAAAGGTGACGGTACCCTCCTCAGGCGCGGTAAGACCAGAGAGAATCGAGGCCACGGTGGACTTGCCCGATCCGTTCGCGCCAACAATACAGGTACGTTTACCTGCAGGAATAGAAAACGAGACGTGGTCTAAGGCAACTACGCCTTTTGCGTGCACAAAGGTCACGTCTAAAAGCGTTGCGGCTACAGGGAGGTCCTGAGTTTGTGCGGTGCTTTCAGACGTGTATGTATCTGGGGAGTTGTCGAGCAGACTACTCACCGTTTTTGATGCTCTCAAAAAGTGAGGTAGCTGAGCGCATAATCACAACAAAGATAATGCTGTTAATGGCAACCTTTACCACGTTGAAGGGGAGAAGAGCAGGGACAATCAGTCCGCTTACTGCCTCCACGCTCATGCCGGTGTAGATTGGGGTAACTACAAGGTTGCCCAGAATGCATGCGACAACGCTGACAACGCTGCCCACAATCAGGGCAAGTACCAGCTGCTTGATCTTCTCGGAACGGTTGTACACAATCAGCGAGACAGGCAAAACGTAGGTAAGCGTTGCCAGAATTGCCATGATAGTGCCGTAAATTCCGGACTCCGTAGTGAGGTGCAGAAGGTAGGGAAGCACCGAGACAATCGCGCCCGCGGCAGGACCAAAAGCTACGCCTGCAAGCAGGGCAAAGACGCCCGATGGATCGTACTTCAAAAATGTCACGCCTGGGATGAGTGGGAACTGAAGCACCATGGTGCTGATTGCAGCAGCTGCACAAAGCATGGCGAGAATAGCGATTCTCTTGGTAGACCAGCCGTTAGAAGATGCGGTTGTTGCGTGGGTTGAGTGGGATGAAGCCATAAAAGTCTCCGTTTCTGACATCCGGACTGTACCGTTGGTCCTGGACTTTAACCAGGTTAACCGCCTTTTTGCGGGTCGCGGACTTGATGGCTTATAGAACTGGGTTGTTACAAACCCTAAAGCTCGGCCACCTTACCACCAGTAGGTAATTGCAACCATTTCTGAAACATATCGATAAGTACTATAGCAGAGTTAACAGCTGATAACACGTAAAACGGGATGGACATTTCTTTGACAGAATTGCAAAAGTAACCGTTTTCTCGGCCCAATGCCGTGATTTTCTCGGCCTAGTACCGTGATTTTCTCGTCCTGATGCCGTGATTTTCTCGCCCCAACGCCACGTTTTTCTCGCTTGCGATAAACTATAAAAAGTAACTTACTAAGGAGCGTGTTACATGTCTGAAAGTGGCTATGACTTACAAAGCCTGGCCGGAAAGCTTTGCTCGATTGTTGGAGAAGAGAACGTCCTGGTAGACGAGCCAATGAGCGAGCACACCACCTTTAAAGTGGGTGGACCTGCGGATCTCTATGTCATCCCTGATGATTCCGATGAGGTTAAAGAGATTCTCCTTGCGGTTAAAGACGCAGAAGCTCCTTATTTTATTCTCGGCTACGGCTCTGACCTGCTTGTTTCTGATGCAGGATATCGCGGCGTCATTATTGCCGTCGCTGACGGCCTGACCGGCGTAAGCATCGACGACACCGAGATGACCTGCCAGGCCGGCGTTGGCCTCAAAGAAGCTTCCGAGATGGCCTGTGAGCTGGACCTTTCTGGACTTGAGTTTGCCTGTGGCATCCCAGGTTCTGTGGGCGGCGCATGCTTTATGAACGCAGGCGCTTACGACGGCTGCATCGCTGACGTGCTCAAATCCGTTCGCGTCCTTCTCGCCGATGGCACTTTTGCTACGCTGGACGCATCCGAGCTTGACCTGGGGTATCGCCACAGCAGGATCGCTGATGAGGGCATGATTGTGCTTTCCGCCACGTTTAATCT
>JABZHD010000158.1 GCA_015259045.1 Atopobium sp.
GCTGGTAGAGAAGGTACGCAATGCGCTGCAGCAAAACGGACGTTTTACCCGAGCCTGCAATGCCGTTGACCAGTAGAACGGGCACATCCTCGTGCCTGACCACAACGTTTTGTTCGCGCTGGATAGTTGCGGTGATGGCCTGCAGTTTCTCGGTGTGCTGACGCTTTAGTGCGGCGAGCAGCAGAGAGTCTTCAATGGCAACCGTTGTGTCAAAGTAGAGGTTCAGCTTGTCGCGCGTAATGTCAAACTGTCGGCGAAGTTCCAGTTCAACCGTTCTTTTCTTGCCGTCTACCTGGTACGATGTAGTACCCATCTCTTGGTTGTAATACGTCTCGGCAACGGGGCTGCGCCAGTCAACAATGAGCGGCGTGCGATCTTTGTCAGTGATGCCCGCCGCGCCAATGTATACATCGCGAGAAGGACGTCCAGGTCGCATCTTGAGTGTGACCTTGGCAAAGTAAGGTTGCCTCAAAAGGATTTCGACGCGACCGAGTTTCTCGACAGTAAAATCGTGGTACTGGTTGTATGTATCAATTACGCTGTTGAGTGTCTCAATTGCTGCAAGGGTCTCGATGGTTTCGTCCGCGCCGCCAAAGTCTGGACGGATTTCTTCACTCATCTGACGTAGGTCTCTAGCTGCATCTTTTTGCGTGGTGTTGAGCGTTGTGTCCAAATCTTCACGAATCTCAACAAGCTTTTGATATACGTGGGAGAGGTGCTCTTGCTCTTGCTGGTGGATTGGATCCATGATGCTCCTAGATGGTTGCGTCTTCGATGCGGCGGCGCAACTCGTCAATGCCCAGGCCGGTCTCGGATGAGGTAATAATGGCCTGTTCAGGGGTAATGTGGAATGCTTTACGCAAAGCAGCCGCGGCTTGGTTTTGCTTGCCGCGTGCAATCTTATCAGCCTTGGTAAACGCAACTACAAAGGGCAGATCAGCCTCTTGGAGAAAGCTAATCATCTGCAGGTCAAGCTTTTGAGCTTCGTGTCTGATATCAACAAGACTAATGACCAGGTTAAAGCTGCGTTCTTGCTCAAAATAGCCGCCAATGAGGTCCGCCCAGCGTTGTTTTTCTTGGCGAGAAACTCGTGCAAATCCGTATCCAGGCAAGTCTACAAATTTGACGCCATCAACGTCAAAGAAGTTGATATTAGCGGTTTTACCTGGAACGCTTGAAACTCGTGCAAGCTGTTTTCGTCCAATAAGTTTATTTAAGAGGGAAGACTTACCCACGTTTGAGCGGCCCACAAAGGCCACCTCTGGGGTCTCTGGAGAAGGAAGTTGTGAAATTGCCCCGTATGATGCCTCATATCGTGCGGTTTCATACTTAAGACCCATGATGCCTCCCATTGCGCTTCAAAAACGTAAGGTATTATTTTAGCGCAAACTGGGAGAGCTAAACCTTACACCCACGTAACCGCTTGGCAGCAGCGCTTAAGCGCACCGATGTAGAGCTCACCAAAGGGCGAGAGGCTCTTCTCGTCATGGGTGACGTAGCCAACTTCCATGTAGTCATCAACAGCCAGAGGAACTGCAACAATGTTTGGTCCGTTGAGCTCCTCATTAATAAGACCAGTGCTGATGGTATAGCCGTTCAGACCAATAATCAGGTTGAAGATAGTGGCGCGGTCTCGGACCATGATGTCCTTATCGCGATCAAGTGTTGCCAGAAGCTCCTCGGAGAAATAAAACGCATTGTGCTCGCCCTGCTCGTACGAAAGGCGAGGGTAGGGGGCAAGATCGTTGAGTGTTACCGAGGAGCGCTTTGCCAGCGGGTTATCTTTTCCCACAAAGACGCTTGGCTTGCATTTAAACAATGGTGAGAAAACCAAACCCTGGTCCTGCAGCGTTTTTCTAATAACGCGCTCGTTGAACGAGTTGAGGTAAAGGACGCCTACTTCACTTCTTAGCTTTGAGACATCTTCAATAATCTCGTACGTTTGCGTTTCTCTGATACGGAAATCGTACTTTGAGCCGCCGTGCTCTTTAATCAGGTTGACAAAGGCTTCAACTGCAAAGGAATAGTGCTGGCAAGAAACGCAGAAGCGCTGTTTGGCGGGAGCAGTGCCCAGATAGCGCTCTTCAATGAGGTCAGTCTGCATGACAACTTGCCTGGCATAACTCAAAAACTCCTCGCCATCTGCGGTAGGCTCAACACCCTTGCTGGTCCTGTTAAAAAGGGAGATTCCCAGCTCGGCTTCAAGCTCTTTAACTGCGCTACTCAGGGTAGGCTGCGAGATAAAGAGCTGTTTAGCTGCGGCGTTAATAGTGCCTGCCTTAGCAATAGCAAGAACGTATTTAAGTTGAGTCAGAGTCATAAGTCAGGTTTCTACGCAGAGGTTTTTCTCGCCTTATTTAACGCCATACTGCTGGTAGTAGGCATCAATGGAGGCCTTCAAGGTGTCGTCGATAATAACTTTGCCGTCAACCTCTTTGTTGTAGAGGGCCTCGGTAACCTCATCCATGGAGACAATAGCTGCGGTTGGCATGCCCCAGCGCTCGGAGACTTCCTGAAGTGCGGCAACTTTGCCGCCCTTGCCAACCTCCATGCGATTGAGCGAGACAATCAGACCAACTACCTCGATGTTTGCAATTGAAGTAATCAGCGGATAGGTCTCTTCAATAGACTTGCCAGAAGTGGTGACATCTTCAACCATAACTACTTTCTGGCCGTCTTTGAGCTCTGCTCCTAAAAGCATGCCGGCATCGGCGCCGTGATCTTTTGCTTCTTTTCTGTTGGAGCAGTACTGAACCTGCTTGCCATAGAGCTCATTGATTCCCATTGC
>JABZHD010000159.1 GCA_015259045.1 Atopobium sp.
TCACTATGACGGTGGCGTGTTTGGCGAGAAAGGCTCAGCGAGACGCTGGCGTTCTTCCGTCAAATGCGTTCGAGATGTGGGTAGATACTCATTACGACGACAGCTTTGTATCTACTCGTTTCCAGAACATGACGTTTACGTCGCCAGATTCGTCTGATAAGTCATAGCTGTTGCGCATCGACCGCCGGCCCGCTCGGCAGCAAGTCGCCGATCGCCGCAAGCACGTAACGCCGCACGCCCGTAACGCCGCACGCCCGTAAGCCCGCAAGACCGCGAGAAACCCAAAGGATTTGTAATGCACATGCCTTCTGCAAAACCAGAACATCCAACAGGCAACGTGTACCTGGACTTTGCCGCAGCTACACCTATGGATCCACGTGTAGTTGATGCAATGATTCCGTACTTCACGGAAAAGTTCTACAACCCTTCAGCTCCGTATGCTCTGTCTCGCCAGGTTCGTGACGAGGTAGAACGTGCCCGCGCTGTCTTGGCGCATGCCATTGGTGCTCGTCCAGGAAACGTGGTGCTCACAGCAGGTGCTACAGAGGCCAATAACCTGGCGTTTGCAACGGTCTCTGAAGATGCACACGTCATCGTTGATGCTATTGAGCATGAGAGTGTCCTTGCTTGTGCAGGGATTTTCTCGCACAAGACACTACGCGTAGAAACAGACGGTCGTGTGGATCCAGAGCGCGTTGCAAAAGCGCTCAAGCCAGAGACTGAGCTGGTTTCCATTGAACTTGCAAACGGGGAGATTGGCACCATTCAGCCTATCCGAGAGATTTCGCAGGTGCTTGCCAAGGAGCGCTCACGCAGGCTTGCAGCGGGGGAGACTCGTCCGCTGCATTTGCATGTAGACGCTTCTCAAGCGGCGGCATACCTGAGCGTGAACGTGTCATCGCTGGGCGTGGACATGTTGACGTTATCTGCAGCAAAGCTTTCCGGTCCAAAGCAGGTAGGTCTCTTGTGGGCCTCCGATGATGTGCGCTTAAGGCCGCTGGTGCTCGGCGGCGGACAAGAAGGCGGTGTTCGTTCAGGTACGGAGAACGTCGCGGGCGTCATTGGTTTTGCGTGTGCTTTAGCGCTTGCTGATGAGACTCGCACTGACGAGGCAAAACGGGTTTCTCGCCTTAGAGATCAGCTGCAGGAGCTGCTTTGCACGGAGTTCCCGCAGATGATTGTCTCGGGACCAAAGAACGCCAAGCTAAGGCTTCCTAATTTGCTGCACGTTTCTTTCCCGGGACTTGAAGCTCGCCGTCTGGTTATTTTGCTTGAGCGTCTAGGCGTGTCGGTGGGAACGGGCTCTGCCTGCGCCGCATCAAAGATGCAAATATCTCACGTGCTTGAGGCAATTGGAGCACCGCGAGAAGTAGCTGCGGGAAGCCTCAGGTTAACGCTTGGAAGAACTACCACAGAAGACGACATCTTGTACGCAGCTTGGGCAATCGCTGAGGCTGTTAAGCAGGAGTCTGCTCGTGTAGGAGTGATATGGGAGAATTAGTTTACCTTGGCATGAGTGGCGGCGTTGATTCGGCGCTGTCCGCGGCCTTGCTTCTTGAGGCGGGCTACAACGTCAAGGCTATCTATATGCGCAACTGGTCAAAGGACTTGCCAGGCTTTAAGTGCCCTTGGGCAGATGACCTGGCTGATGCTGAACGCGTGTGCGTAACGCTGGGCATTGATTTGGACGTGTGGGACTGTGAGGCCGAGTATAAGGCTACCGTTGTGGATTACCTGCTTGATGCCTATGAGCACGGCCGTACGCCTAATCCAGACGTTATGTGCAACCAGACGGTCAAGTTTGGCACCTTTGCAGAACGTGCTTTTGCAGAGGGTGCTGATTTTGTTGCAACGGGTCACTATGCACAGAACGTCCCGGGCACCAAAAAACTTTTGCGTGCCGCAGATGCTCACAAGGATCAGACTTATTTCCTATGGCGTGTACCAGGTCATTTGTTTGAACGCACGCTTTTTCCTATTGGACACATTGCCACCAAGGCAGAGGTTAGGGCTCTGTGTGCAGAGCGCGGTCTGGGCATAGAAACAAAGCCAGACTCTGACGGCATTTGTTTTATTGGCCCCGTTGGCTTGCGCACGTTTTTGTTGGACACTTTTCAGAAAAAGCAGGGCGACGTCATTGAGTGGGAGACAGGCAAGGTTCTTGGCACCCATGACGGAGCATTCCTCTTTACCGTTGGCCAGAGAAAAGGCCTGAACATCGGTGGAGGCCCTGCTCGCTATGTAGTAGCAACCGACACACTTAAGAATGTGGTGTATGTAACCTCTGACCTCAACTGTCCTGCGCTCTGGACGCGTCGCATGGAGCTCTCGGACATGCACTGGATTTCTGGAGAACCTGCAGCTAACGGTAGGTATGTGGTCAGAACTCGTCACACAGGTGCGCTGGTTCCCGTAACGTTTACGCTCACAAATAATCAATGTGGATTTATTGAATTTGATCAGCCGGTAAAAACTGTTGCAGCAGGTCAATCGGCGGTTTTGTACGATGGCCAGGAAGTTTGTGGCGGTGGCATTATTGAGGCCGACAAGGGTATACTTGAACGGTTCATGTAAAATGAAAAGCAGGTAGGTGGCGAGAAACCCTCTGAGGTTGCATCGTTTACCTGAAAAGAGTGTTGTTTCTGTACACGTATTGTGATCCAGAGTCCAAGGAGGTGCCCATGGATCGCCCAGATGGCGCGTCTGAAACCGAGCACCCCTCATCTTCATCTCGTGTGACGGGAAAGATTGGATCTACAACCG
>JABZHD010000015.1 GCA_015259045.1 Atopobium sp.
ACCCTTGGATACCTTGAGCAAGAGACAGAGCTTATGGGAGACAGGACCGCCCTCAACGAGGTAATTGAGTCCGCGCATGAGATCAAACAGTGGGAGAGAAAAGTAAATGACCTCTCACTCAAGATTGCTGAAACCCCTGAAGGCGCTACGCTTAACAAATACTTGGAAGACTATGCTCATGCCATGGAGCGTTTTGAGCGCCTTGGTGGCTATGAGCTTGAAAGTAGAGCGCGTCAGATTCTTGCAGGTCTTGGCTTCCCCGTAGAAGATTTTGACAAACCTGCTAAAGAGTTCTCGGGCGGCTGGCAGATGCGTATCTCTTTGTCAAAGTTGCTTCTGCGTCGTCCTGATGTTCTTCTCTTGGACGAGCCTACTAACCACTTGGACTTGGAATCTGTCCAGTGGCTTGAGAGGTTCTTATCGTCATATGATGGAACGGTTTTGCTGGTAAGTCACGACCGTTCGTTTATGGATGCTTGCGTAACTCACGTTGCAGCACTTGAGAATCGCATGCTCGTAACCTATACCGGCAACTATTCTGGCTACCTACATCAGCGAGAAGAAAATCTTGAGCAGCTCCGCGCTAAACGTGCAGCTCAAGAGCGTGATATTGCGCATATGGAAACCTTCATTGAGCGCTTTAGGTATAAGCCAACCAAGGCAAAGCAGGTTCAAGAGCGCGTAGCAAAGGTCGAGAAGATCCGTGAAGAGCTGGTAGTTCTTCCAGAGCAGTCTCACCACATGCATTTTAGATTCCCAGAGCCTCCTCGTACTGGAGATACCGTTATTTCTCTTGAGGGCGTAGCCAAATCGTATGAGGATAACTTTGTCTACGACAACGTTGACCTCAAGCTGTATCGAGGAGATCACGTAGCGCTTGTTGGTCCTAACGGTGCTGGTAAATCTACCCTTATGAAGCTCATTGCTGGCAAGCTGAAGCCAGATGCCGGAGAAATTAGCCTGGGTCAAAACGTCACCGAAGCCTACTACGCACAGCATCAGCTTGAAGAACTCAACCCTGCAAATACGGTACTTGCAGAGCTCGACACAGTGGCTGCAGGATGGACTACCTCAGAAGAGCGCAGGTTACTGGGTGCCTTTCTGTTCCACGGCGATGACGTCGAGAAACGCGTAAGCGTACTTTCTGGTGGCGAGCGTGCTCGTTTGGCCCTTGCTAAGATGCTGGTTTCTCCAGATCCACTGTTGCTCCTGGACGAGCCAACTAACCACCTGGATATTGATTCTGTTGACGTTCTTGAGAAGGCGCTTGTTGACTTCCCGGGTACTATCATCTTGATCAGCCACGATGAGCACCTGGTCAGAGCTGTAGCCAACAAAGTTGTGGATGTTCGCGACCACAAGGTTACGGTCTATGACGGTAACTACGATTACTTTCTCTTTAAGCTTGCAGAGCTTCAAGCAGCAGCGCAGGGGGAGACGTCGAGCAAGACGGTGTCCTCGTATGGAACTTCGGGTGCAAGAGCGGTTAAGAGTGCTGCTCCAGAGGCAGGTCAAGCTGCAGGATCTTCTCGCAATGTGAAGACTAAGGAGCAGAGAAGAGCTGAGGCGGAGGAGCGCAATCGAAGAAGTCGTGCGCTCAGGGAGACCAAGAAACGTCTGGATGAGGTTGAGGCGGCGCTAACTCCTGCGCACAAACGCTACGATGAGCTCATGACGCTTATGGCTGACGAGGCTCTCTATAACGATCCTCAAAAGTTTGATGAGTGCATGGCTGAATATCAGGCACTTTCTAAAAAGATTCCTGCTCTTGAGGCTGAGTGGTTGGAGCTTTCAGAAAAAATGGAAGCAGATATTGATGAGTAGGTAGTTTTGCCAATCTTGGGTAAAATTGTCTTGTACCTACTGTCTTGTCTTACTGTTTTGTACCACCTGTTTTGTATCAAACGCCTTGTACTTGAGGCTTACGTCTGTTCGTGTCCGTCTGTAATGTCTTTGCAGATGTTGAGATAAGGATTGTTGTGCCAACTGCTTTAACATCAGTTCCATCGCTTTTGACAACGCTTGCTGAATTTGCGCTGGTAATTTTTGCCATTGTGGTTCACGAGGTTGCCCATGGCTTTGTGGCATATAAGTGCGGCGATCCTACGGCAAAAATGTCTGGTCGTTTGACGCTCAATCCGCTGGCACACATTGATTTGTTCGGTACGGTTCTTCTACCGCTTATGCTGGTATTGATGGGCGGACCTAGCTTTGGATACGCAAAACCCGTTCCTTATAACCCCAACTACCTTAAAAATCGTCGTCGTGACGAGATTCTGGTGGCACTTGCGGGCCCTACTTCCAACATCTTGCAGGCATTTCTCGGCGCACTGTTGCTGCGTTTGCTCAACGCGGTAAGCATTGCTTTTGGCACGGCTTTAAATCCGCTGGTACTGTACTACGTTTCGTCACTGGTCATTTTTTACATCCAGATCAACGTAAGCCTGGCGGTCTTTAACATGCTGCCTATTCCGCCTTTGGATGGATCTAAGCTGCTGCTCTATTTTCTTGGCGAGAAAAACCGTCAAAAGTTCTACGCCATCGAGCCTTATTGCATGATTGCTGTAGTGGGACTCATGTTCTTTGCACCGGGCTTTTTCTCGTCCATTATCGGGGGCATTTCTAACGTCATTTTGAGTCTGCTTGCGAGAATCATCTAATGTCGTACAAAGTAAACACTGCAACATATTCGGGCCCATTTGACCTGCTACTTCAGTTGGTAAGTAGGCAAAAGGTTGCCATTGGATCCATTTCTATCTCTGAGGTTGCTGATCAGTACCTGGCAGAAGTTGACGCCATGGAGGAACTGGATCTGGACGTTGCCAGTGACTTTGTACTTGTTGCGTCAACGCTTCTGGACATGAAGGCTCACGCCCTGGTACCTCAAGACGTTTCCCTTAAAAGCTCATTTGATGAAGATGAGTATGATGACGAGCTTGACGGACTTTCTCCTGATGAGGCGCGAGAAGTTCTTATTGCTCGCCTTATTGCCTATAAGCAGTTCAGAAACGCGGGTGCTGCGTTAGGTAGCCGCATGGAGGCGGAATCATACATGTTCCCACGTTCGGTGGGTCCAGATCCTGATTTCTTGAACCTCATGCCAGACTATCTAGAAGGTATTACGCTCAGAAGCCTTGCCGTCATCTGTGCGGACATTGACTCAAAACGTGAGACATTCTTACTTGAAGCAGAACATGTGGCCCCAAAAAGGCTTCCAGTGGCTCTAACAGTTGCTTCTGTGGACCGACTCACGCGCTCTAAGGGTAAAGTAACGTTCTCTGAGCTCTTAGACGGTCAGGATACGCCAGAGATTGTGGTTGCAAACTTTTTGGCAGTGCTTGAACTCTTTAAGCGCGGTCTTGTTCGTGTTCAGCAAGATGTCATTTTTGGCGAAATTGAAATTGAGCACATAGAGGGCGCTGATTCATATCAGCTTGATGAATCGGTTCTCCTGGAGTTAGAAGAGCTTTCTGGCGATGAGCCGGACCTTGAGGGATTTAACTTGTCTCAAAACGCACTCCAAGATGTCCAGCAGACGCTTTTATCGCTCACTCATACGCCCGATGAAGTACAGGAAGAGGCGGAATAACGTATGGCAGAAGAGCTTACCTATTTAGATTCCGAGTCGCTTAAAGGCGCTCTTGAATCGCTGCTTTTAGTTGCAACTGATGCTATTACCACGGCTGACTTTGCCAAGGTCACCAATGCAGCTCCCGCAGAGGTAGCTGAAGCCCTCAAAGAGCTTGCAGAGGAGTATACGCGCTGCAACAGGGGCTTTCAGCTTAGAGAGGTAGCCGGCGGTTGGCGTCTCTTTACGCACCCCGCCCACCATCAGCTTGTCAGCGACTTTGTCCTTTCTTGGGATACGCGCCGCCTTTCGCAGGCAGCTCTTGAGACGCTGGCAGTTATTGCCTATCACCAGCCGGTTACCCGTGAAGGCGTCCGCGCTATTCGTGGCGTTAACTCTGACGGTGTTATCTCTTCACTTCGCGAGAAAAACCTTGTGCGTGAAGTGGGTAAAGAGGCAGATAGGGGACAGGCCATTCTTTATGGCACAACAGCGCTTTTCCTAGAGCGCTTTGGTCTCAAGTCTTTGCGAGAGCTGCCACCACTGGAAGACTTTGCTCCTGATGAGGAGTCCAAGCAGTTTATTCGCGAGAGACTCTCTGGTAGAAGCTTTACTTCAACGCTTGAAGAGGCCGCAGAAGACATTGATGATGAGCGCTCCCTTTTGGGAGACGACTACGATACGCAAGAGGAAGCATAGGCCGTGGCAGAAGAGCGCATTGTTCCCATGCGTCTGCAGCGCTTTTTGGCGCGTGCAGGAGTAGCTAGTCGTCGCGGCTCTGAGCGCCTGATGACGTCTGGTCGTGTCACGGTAAACGGCCAGGTAGTCACCGAGCTTGGCAGCAAGGTTGATCCTCTGGTAGATGTTGTTGCGGTTGATGGCGTTGTCTGCTCAATTGCCGAGAAACCCGTCTACTTGATGCTCAACAAACCTGCAGGTTACTTAACTACCATGAAAGATCCTCAGGGTAGACCAACCATTGTGGACATGGTTCCAACTGACAAATACCCCGGTCTTTTTCCTGTTGGTCGACTTGATATGGATACCACAGGCCTTCTGTTCTTTACCACCGATGGTCAGATGGCACAAGAGCTCCTGCATCCTTCAAAGCATGTATGGAAGCACTATGTTGCCCATGTAGTTGGAACACCTACAGAAGAGCAGCTAGATCGTCTACGTGAGGGCATTGAGCTTGAAGATGGACCTGCGGCTCCAGCAGAGGTAGAGATTATCTCTGACAACGCCAAGCTGAAGGCACTTCTCGCCCCACAGGGTTTAGGAAAAACCAGTGGAGGAGAGCCAAACTCCCTGGTCAGCGTAACTATTAGAGAAGGCAGAAAGCACCAGGTCAAAAAGATGCTTCTGGCAATCCATCACCGAGTACTTGCACTCCACAGAGATACGTTTGGGCCGCTCCACCTTACAGGCGTTAAAGAAGGACAGTGGAGACTTCTTACAGAAGAGGAAGTTGCCGCTCTGGAGCGCACTATTGGTAGAGAGCCTGGTGCTTCTCCCATCATGCCTTTACATACCAGCAAATAACTACTAGTCGCACGATTTCTAAACGCACGTCAAACAGCTCAAACACGCCCAGAGAGGAGATATAATGCAGCCATTTGAAGTTCCAGCTCAGGTTCATCGCATTTTGTTTATGCGCCACCCAGAGAGTGTGGCTAATACACAGCGCTTTTTCAGCGGCAGAAGAGACGTTGAGCTTACCGAGCATGGCGTTGAACAGCGAGATCACGCCGTTCGTGCACTTGTTGCATTTCATCCAGATAGAATTTGGACCTCTCCATTGTCTCGTTGCAAAGACATGGCCCAGATGGCTGCCAGCGAGCTTGGTATTCCTTGTGAGGTAAAAGACGACCTTGCAGAGATGGATTTTGGCATTCTAGAAAGCAAGCGTTTTGCTGACGCAGAAGAGATTTTAAAGCCCTATGGCCTTACGTTTCCTTGGGCTTCAGACAAAAACGGCCACTCTATACCTGCTCCAGAAGCAGAGTCATACGAGCAGGTAAGAAGCAGATGTCGCACTATTCTTAACGAGCTTTCCAGTCTTTCTGGACGTACCGTTTGTATTTCTCATGGTGGTTATCTGCGCTCTATGATGGCAGAGATTTTTGGCATCCCAGGTAGTTCAAGCTGGAATGTACATCTTGCAAATGTCTCTTCAATCTTCTTTACTAGTACAGGCAGTTCTGATTTCAAGCTTGGTGGATTTAACCTTGATCCAGAAGAGGTTATTCGTCGTTCCACTGAGCCAAGTTTTTACGATTTTCGTGACATTTGGGGTGTCACCAAGGGGGATAAGTAATGATTGTTGCTATTGACGGCCCTGCAGGCTCCGGAAAGTCTACGGTTGCTCGCGCCCTTTCTGATCGCCTGGATTTGATTTTTCTTGATACGGGTGCAATGTATCGCTCGGTAACCGTAGAATGCCTGCGTCAAGGCATCGATATGACTGATACCGAGAAAATCATTCAGATAGCACGCAGCATTAGCATCTCGTTTGGTAACTCCGCAAACGGTCAAACCGTCTACGCAAACGGCTCTAACGTTACAGCAGAGATTCGTACTCCCGAGGTAGATAGAAACGTTAGTGCTGTTGCAGCCATCCCTGAGGTCCGTGAGGCTATGGTCACGCTTCAGCGTCGCGCTGGCGAGAATGGCGATGTAGTCGCGGAAGGTCGTGACATTGGCACCGTGGTATTCCCCGAAGCTGATGTAAAGGTTTTCTTGACTGCAGACCCTGCTGCTCGTGCTCACCGCCGCGCTGTTCAGCGCCAGGGTGGAGACGCGGCCACCGGAAACGATGCCCAGGTAGACGCCAAGAGTGAAGAGAAGATCCTCGAAGACATCAAGGCTCGCGATAAGGCTGATTCTGAGCGTAAGGCAGCACCACTTCGTGCTGCAGAAGACGCCCACCACATTGACTCTTCTGCGCTTTCTGTTGAAGAGGTTATTGCAGCTATTATTGCCCTGCATCCTGGACTCGGCAAAAGAGATGTCCGTAACCACAGGGCTTCTCACCAGGGAAATGGATCAGAGAGCAGCTCTTCTGATGATGGGAAGTCTCACACGGAAGAGCCTAAGCGCTCCGAAAAAAAGTCTTCTATAGCAGCGGCATCTAAGCGTTTGCGTCCTTTTGGCGGAAACTCATTTGACGATTATTACGATACCTCGCTTGCTGATTTTCCAGCTCCTGCCAAATTCTTTAAGTGGCTGGCAGTCAGCGTGCTTGGATTGATTACAAAAATTTGGTTCAGGTGGCGTTGGGACAATGACCAGCTCTTTGTTGGCGATAAGACCCCTCGTGTGCTCATTATGAACCACCCCACGTTCTTGGACCCCATTGTTACTGTTGTCCATCTGCTTGTTCACGGTATCCCCGTTAGAACCATTTACAAGAGTGAGTTCAACAAATTCAAGCCACTTCAGTGGGCGCTTTCTAGACTTGGTGGTATCCCAGTAGATCGTGGAACTGCTGACATGAAAGCAATTCGTCGCGCAACTACGGCTCTTTCTAGAGGAGAAATGCTTCTCATTTATCCTGAGGGTACCAGAGTCAGAAGCAATACTGAACGTGGAGAAACCCATGGCGGTTTTGCGCTTATCGCCCAGCTTGCCAAGGTGGATGTTCAGCCACTGGCTATTATTGGTGCGCTTGATATTAAGAAAAAAGGTTCTCCTCTGGTTAAGCCTGTAAAGGTTTATCTTCGTGCTGGTCAGAAGGTTTCTTTTAGTGATCTGACCTCTACAAAGCGTAAAGATCAGGCAAAAGAGATGGAAGAAGTGGCCATGGAGCGGGTATACGAACTAAGAGATGCAATGCTCAAAGAGCATCCCGGAAGGAATTAGTTCGTGCCTACTATCAAAATTGCCGATGAAGCAGGTGCTTGTTACGGCGTAGAAAGAGCTCTTCAGATGGTCCAGCAGGCCGTCAAAGACGCTCATGCGCCCGTGCGCACGCTTGGTCCGCTTATTCATAATCCTCGCGTTGTTACGTCTCTTAAAGACCAGGGCGTAGAGGTTGTTGATTCCGCTTCTGAAGCTGCAGGAAGTGCACTTTTATTGCGCACCCATGGTGTAACTCCTCAAGAGGAGCAGATTGCCAAGGACGGCTGTGTTGACGTACTTGACGCAACCTGTCCGTTTGTAAAGAAGGCTCACGGAGCTGCAGAACTTCTCGCCAAGCAGGGCTATGCCGTGTACGTGGTGGGAGAGTCTGGACATCCTGAGGTAGAAGCAACGCTGGCTCATGTACCAGGTTCTTTGGCTATTGACACCGTGGAAGAAGTTGCCGCTCAGGCGGACGCCATGAGAGCTGCAAAGAAGGTTGGTCTAGTGGTACAGACTACCATGAGCGCCGCTAAGCTCTCTGAAGTAGTTAACGCGGTACTTCCGCTTGTTGACGAGCTTCGCGTCATGAATACCATCTGCGAGGCTACTGCGGGCCATCAGGACTCGTGCATGAGACTTGCAAAAGAGTCTGATGTCATGATTATTATTGGCGGCAGGATCTCTGCAAATACCACTCGCTTAGCAGAGATTTCAAAGCTCTATTGCCCCGCAACTTATCACATTGAAGGCGCAGATGAGCTACAAGCTTCTTGGTTTGAAGGCGCGGAGCACATTGGCATTACCGCAGGCGCTTCTACGCCGGAAGCTCATATCAATGCAGTTAAATCAGCTATTGAACAAATCGTAGGCGCCTAATATGGAACAGCGCGCAGACTACGGAAATACAAAATCTGGTGGACTTGGCGCACTGATTGAGTCCGTTGAAGAGGGTAGTCCTGCGTGGAAGGCTGGCCTTGAGCCCGGCATGATTATCGAGAAGGTCAATGGCGTAGTGCCAAAAGACCTGATTGATTGGCGTTGGGAGGCCGACGGCTCTCTCTGTGAGCTTGAAGTTTCTGTTCCTGGTGATGACGCACTTTATGAGTGCGTGCTTGAACGTGAGTCCGGAGAAGACTGGGGCGTTGACTTTGTTGATGTGCTCTTTGATGGCATCAAGACCTGCGTAAACGCGTGCCAATTCTGCTTTATGGCTATGCTGCCAGAAGACATGCGACCCTCGCTTTCCATTAGAGACGACGATTACCGACTGAGCTTTTTGCAGGGTAATTTTGTTACGCTCACTAACCTCACCGATGAGGACGTTGAACGCATCATCTCTCACAAGCTTGAGCCTATGAACGTCTCGCTGCATGCAATCTCACCTGACGTTCGTCGAAATCTTATTGGTGCTCGCGCAGCCAGGGGTATTGAAGTTCTTGAGAAACTCATGGATGCCGGCATAGAGATTCATGGCCAGATTGTCTTGTGCCCTAATATCAATGACGGTGAAGAGCTTGATAAAACGCTTGATTGGGTAGAGGCTCACCAGCAGATTACCTCGTTGGCCATTGTTCCGCTTGGCTATACCAAAGACTCCAAACGCTTTACGCATTCGTATTCTGATGATGTGGAGCTATCCCGTTCTGTAGTCAAAATTGTTGAGCCCTACCAGGAGCGTGCACGTGCCTCTTTGGGCATTACGCGCTTCCAGCTCTCTGACGAATTCTATGTAGATGCCCAGCTACCTATTCCACCTGCATATACCTATGACGGCTATCCTCAGTTCTACGATGGCATTGGCATGCTTAGAAGCTTTCTTGATGAGGCCGAAGAGGTCTGCGCCTCTATGCGTACTGCCCTTGATGAGGCAGATACGTATCTTTCTGCTCGCGCACGCAAGATTATGCTGATTGTAGGCGAGGCTGCTCAGCAAACCATCCAGACCTTCTGCGACAACTGGTCTGCCAATGGCAACGTTTCTACTTTTGCCGTACGCAACGATTTCTTTGGTGGAGACGTTAACGTCACAGGACTTATCTGCGCCGTTGATCTTCTCGCCCAGGTGCCTGAAGACCTCACAGATGTTCTGGTAGTGCTTCCTGAGGTCATGTTTAACTTTGATAAAGTCACGCTTGATGGCATGTCACTAGCCGATTTAACTGCGCAGCTAGAGGCACGCGGAGCAAAAGTAATCATGTCAATTCCTGGTCCCACAAACATTGCCAAGTCGTGCATTAAAGCGCTCAAAGAGTGGGATTAGCCACGTATTGCTGGTATTATTAAACCAACTGAATGAAAGGTGAGACATGGCTAAGCCCATTGTTGCTATTGTTGGACGCCCAAATGTTGGCAAGTCCACGCTGGTAAATAGAATTGCCGAGAAACGCGATGCAATCGTGCACGAGTCAAGGGGAGTAACCCGAGACCGCTCATATCACGATGCTGACTGGAATGGTCGTGAGTTTAAGCTCATTGATACCGGCGGTATCGAGTCAATTAAATCGCAGGATCGCTTTGCTCCACACATTCGTGAGCAGGCACTTCTTGCGTGTGAAGAAGCAGATGTCATCGTTTTTGTGGTAGACGGCTCTACCGGCGTTACCGATGAAGACGAAGAGGTTGCACGCATTGTCCGCAAGAGCGACAAGCCCGTGTTCTTGGTTGTCAACAAGAAAGATAACCCTGCTACAGAGCAGGATGGTCTATGGGACTTCTATGCACTTGGCTGCGGCGAGCCTCTACCTCTGTCTGCTTCACACGGTCACGGTACTGGTGACTTGTTGGATGACATTGTCAACGCTTTCCCTGAGGCTGATGAAGAGCCAGAGGATGACGGTATTCTCAACCTTGCTATCATTGGTCGTCCAAACGTGGGTAAGTCTTCGCTTGCAAACCGCCTGGCTAACAAGAAGCGCTCCATTGTTTCTGATGTTGCGGGTACAACGCGCGATGCTATTGACACCATGATTGAATGGAAGGGAACTCCCATTCGTCTTGTTGATACTGCAGGTATTCGCAAGAAGAGCCAGGTACACGAGGATGTTGAGTACTACAGTCTGGTCAGAGGCCTGCAGGCGATGGACCGCGCAGACGTCTGTCTTCTTGTGGTTGACGCCTCCGTTGGCGTAACCGAGCAGGACCAAAAGCTTGCTAACATGGCTGTTGAGCGCGGATGTGCGCTGGTACTCCTGCTTAACAAGTGGGATCTTATTGATTCTGAAGCAAAGCGCGATGAGGTAGCTGCTTCTGTAGCAAAGCGCCTGGCCTTTGCTCCGTGGATTGCTTCCATCAACGTCTCTGCACTTACCGGTCGCGCTATTGATAAGGTACTTGCCGCTGCTCTTTCGGCTGCAGAATCCCGCGCACTTCAGCTTAAGACTTCCGAGCTCAACGAGCTTCTCGCCCAGATTAGAGAAGGCGGTCACACGGTTTCTGACCGAGGCCGTCGCCTTAAGATTCAGTACGCTACTCAGACGGGCTCTAAGCCTCCTGTTATCTCGTTCTGGTGCAATGCTCCAGACCTTGTTGATGACAACTACGAGCGCTTTATTGAGAACAGGCTTCGCGAGAAGTTCTCTCTAGTTGGCACACCTATTCGATTGAAGTTCCGTAAGAAGGTTGAGTCTAACTAATGTCTGGCATTGTTGTTGCTCTAATTTTTGGATTTATTGCATTTGGCCTTGGCGGCATTCCATTTGGCCTGATTATTGCAAGTGTTATGGCTCATGAAGATATTCGCAAACTTGGATCAGGAAATATTGGCACCACCAATGTTGCTAGAAATGCTGGTAAAGCCGCAGGTATTCTTACGCTTCTTTGCGATGCAGGTAAGGGCATTGTCAGCGTCATGCTGGTTCGTTGGTTCTTGGGAGCCCAGGGATTTACTCCTCTGGTCTCGGGAAATGATCACGCGGAGGCTGAGCTCATTATTTCTTTTGTATATGCCTGCTGCGTTCTTGGTCATATTTTCTCACCTTGGCTTCATTTCCATGGCGGTAAGGGAATTGCCGTTGGATTTGGCGGTGGCCTTGCAGTAAATCCACTTGCTGCTCTTGTAGCTCTTGCGGTGTTTATTACGCTTGCCGTACCAACTAAGTACGTATCGCTTGGCTCCATTGGCGCAGCTGTTGCCATTCCACTATTCTGCCTGCTGTTTGGTATGGATCCCGTGGCAACCATTCCTGTATTTGTTGTAGCAGCGGCAGTTATTTGGGCACATCGCGAGAATATCAATCGTCTTAATGCTGGTAGTGAGTCTAAATTCTCTTTCGGCGATAAGAAAAAGGACAACTAATCATGAAAAAAGTTGCTGTTATTGGTTCGGGATCGTGGGGTACCGCACTTTCAACACTGCTTGCTTCAACATCTGACGAGGTAATTATCTGGTCTAGAGAGGCCGATGTCACCGAATCCATCAATAAAGAGCACGTCAACTGCAGACATCTTTCTGATTCTGAGCTTCCACACAATATTGTGTCTACTACTAGCGAAGCTGAGGCTCTCACCGGTGTGGATGCCGTTGTTATGGCAGCACCTTCTGCGTTTTTGCGCTCTGTTTGTGCTGCTTGTGCGCCATACCTTGACCCTGAAGTTGATGTCTTGATTCTCTCCAAGGGTATGGAGGCTGGTTCTCACAAGCTTATGCATGAGGTTGCTGCTGACGAGCTAGGAAATCCTGCCAGAATTGCCGTGCTTTCTGGTCCAAACCATGCAGAAGAGGTTATTAAGCAGGGAATCTCTGCAGCAGTTGTTGCGTCTGAAGATGCCGAGGTTGCCAAGCGCTTCCAGGCACTGCTTTCTCGTCCGTACTTCAGAACCTACATTAGCTCTGATGTACGCGGTGTTGAGGCTTGTGCTGCCGCTAAAAACGTTGTAGCTATTGCCTGTGGTATTGCTGTTGGCTTGGGTAATGGTGATAACGCCCTTGCTGCACTGATGACACGCGGCTTGGCAGAGCTTGGCCGCGTAGTGTGCGCTATCGGCGGAGACCCGCTTACCTGCATGGGTCTTGCTGGTATGGGAGACTTGGTAGCTACCTGCACCTCCGAGCATTCTAGAAATAGAACGTTTGGAGAAGCCCTGGTCAAAGGTAAGACGCTTCAGTCATACCAGGAAGAAACCGGTATGGTTGTTGAGGGCGCTCAGGCCGTCATTGGTCTTTATGAGCTTGGTCAGCAGATGAACGTTGAGATGCCTATCACTTCGGCTGTTCATGCTGTGCTTTACGAAGGTGCTACGCCAGAAGACATTACTTCTCGCCTTACCAACCGCCTACCTAATGAAGAATTTTATGGAATGACTCGATAGGAGAGTTTAATGAATAACGTCCTGGTAGCACCATCTGTTCTGTCCGCGGATTTTTCCAAGCTTAAGAGTGAGCTTGATTCAATTACAAACGCTGACTACATCCATTACGACGTGATGGATGGTCACTTTGTTCCAAACATTTCTTTTGGACCAGATATTTTTTCGTACTGCAAAAAGTCTTCTGAGTTGCCCATTGATGTCCATCTGATGGTTACCAATCCAGCTGAGATTGCACCTCTATTCCTGGACCGCGGTGCTGACGTTGTTACCTTCCACTATGAGGCTGAGGTTCACGCTCATCGTCTTGTCCATCTTATCAAGGACTCTGGTGCTAAGGCTGGCATTTCTCTTTGCCCAGGCACTCCCGTAAGCGTTCTTGAGGATCTTATTGAAGACCTTGACCTGGTGCTTATCATGACGGTTAACCCTGGTTTTGGAGGACAGAAGTTTATTCCTCACTCACTTGAGAAGCTCAAGGCACTCAAAGAGCTCTGCCGTAAGCACAACGTTAACCCTCTGATTGAGGTTGATGGTGGTATTAGTGCAGCTAATGCAGCTGATGTTGTAGCTGCTGGCGCTGATATGCTTGTTGCAGGTAGCGCTGTGTTTGGTCAGGAAGACCGCGGTGCAACTATCGAGGCAATTTACGCTGCTGCCGAGTCTGCTCTTACCGTTCAGGGCTAAACTGCACTCTCAAGCATTAGTTACGCTAGATCACCAAGATTGAATCAACAGAAACACGCTATGGATTACGTTTACCTAGACTATGCAGCTTCAGCACCAATGCGCCAAGAGGCGCTTGATGCCGAGAAAACCTATGAAGCTTCACCCATTGCAGGGGTGAACCCAAACTCTTTGCACTCGCTTGGTCGTCAAGCGGCGCGAGAGCTTGATAGTGCTCGTGGTGTTATTGCACGTGCGGTGGGTGGTAAGTTTAGGGCTCCTGACGTGGTCTTTTGCTCTGGCGGAACTGAGGGCAATAACCTTTCTGTTCTTGGAATGGCAGAAGGTATTCGCAACAAAGACCACAAACGCAACACGGTGGTTTTCTCGGCAATTGAACACGATTCTATTTTGGATCTGGCACCAGTTCTTCGCGAGAAGGGCTTTGAGGTAAGAATTGCTCAGCCTAACCGTCAGGGAAAGATTGAGACTTCTGCCCTTGAGAGTCTTTTGGACCAGTCAGTAGCCCTTGTTTCCGTCATGTATGCCAATAATGAGACGGGCGTTATTCAGCCAGTTGTTAATATTGCCCAAGCTGCTCATAAGGTGGGGGCGCTTTTCCACACTGACGCGGTTCAAGCATTTGGTCGCATTCCTCTAGAGGTAGCAGACGTAGACGCTCTGACCATTGCTGCCCACAAAATTGGTGGACCTCTTGGCATTGCTGCGGTTCTTATGCGCTCCAAGGTTCCGTTTAAAGCACAGAGTTACGGTGGGGGACAAGAGGCTGGCAGGCGTCATGGCACCCAGGACGTTCGAAGCGCTCTAGCCTTTGCTGCCGCAGCTGCGTGGTGCCAGGAGAACCTTACGCAAACGCAGGAGAGCGTTTCTGCGCGCGCTAATAAAGTGTATGAGACTCTTTGTGCTTCTCCCAAAATT